>NZ_KV789615.1:0-18609 GCF_001807625.1 Neisseria sp. HMSC03D10 | reverse complement strand
TGGAAAGTTGCACTTCAAATGCGAATCCGCCGGCCTGTAAACCTAAAGGTAGATTTTAAATCTTGGCTTAAATTATAAAAAACGCTAAAATAATGTCATTTATGAATGACTGAAAGATTAACCATGACCGAATTTGCACGAAAAAATTGGAACAAGTTAGCTGGAGATGCCATAAAAGCCAAAATGCATGAGCATGGAATTGGCTTTATACAATTATCAGAATTATTCTTGGAGCAAGGGGAAAGTGAAACGGCAAATGCAATTTGTAACAAAGTAAATAGAGGTACTTTTTCCCATGCTTTTTATCTTAAATGTATGGAGTTAATGACCAAACAGGAAAAGCAAGAAGACCGCGAAAAAAAATATAAAATTATTTCTTTATTTAGCGGTTGTGGCGGAATGGATTTGGGTTTTCTAGGGGGCTTTGAGTTTTTAAACCGTACTTATGACAAACATGATTTTGATATTATTTGGGCGAACGAAATCGACGAACACGCTGTTAGAACCTACCGCCACAACTTAGGAAATCACATTGTACATGGTGATATTTGGCAGCATTTGGATGAAATACCCACTAGCGCGGACATCATTATCGGTGGCTTTCCTTGTCAGGATATTTCTATTAATGGTAAAGGTGCAGGTATTTCAGGCAGCCGCAGCGGGCTGTATAAAGCCATGTTGTCTGCTGTTGAACGCGTTCGCCCCAAAATATTTGTTGCTGAAAATGTCAAAGGGCTACTGATGAAGCATCATCGGAAAGATTTGGAAACAGTGCTTTCAGATTTTCGCAATTTGGGTTATCAGGTAGATTACTACTTGCTGAATGCAGCCGATTACGGTGTTCCACAGACTCGGGAGCGAGTTATCATCGTTGGAAGGCTACCTGAAATTCCCGAAATACAGATTGAAAAAACAAATACCAGCAACAGCTATGTAACAGCTAGACAGGCTATAGGCGATTTGGTCGACAAAGTAGAAGACGAAATTGCCAACCATATTTGGAGTAGAGCAGAAAAAAGCCCCGATCAAGGTAGTCGAAAATTGGATGCCGAAAGGGCGGGCTACACTATTAGGGCAGAATGCCATGGAAACATACAGTGGCATTACGAATTACCCCGCCGCATCTCCATGCGTGAGGCGGCGCGCATCCAATCGTTTCCCGACAATTTTATTTTCCAGGCAAAATTGCGTGCCACAGAACGGCAAATTGGCAACGCCGTCCCTCCTGTTTTAGGGTGGCACATCGCCGCCGCCGTCAGTAAGGCACTTAAATAACCCTGTTAAATAAGATAAAATTACTACTTTATATTTTTAAGTGGTAATGCATTATGCTGACAAAAAAGGAGTTTGAGAACTTTTTAGACGAGGTTTGCACCGTATTGAGGCAAGAGGCAAAAAACGCACCTTTCAAATCCCAAGATATTTTTGAAAACAGAGTTCGTGCGCTGTGCATTGCAAAAATTCCCGCTTATGCTGACATAGTTATCAAGCCTGAACCTGTGCCGCAAATTTTCCCCGATGTTCCAATAGGGGAATATGGCGTAGAAGTCAAATTCACGCTAAAAGATACTTGGCGCAGCGTAGCAAACAGTATCCAAGAGAAAAACAAAGCTGACGGTGTACAGCATATCTATGTGGTATTCGGAAAAATGGGGGGCATTCCCGATGTGAAATGGCAACTTTACGAAGATAGCGTAATTCATGTCCGCACATCGCATGTTCCGCGCTTTGAGGTAGAAATAGAATCTGATCGACCGTCTCTGTTTGAGGGTTTCGGTATTTCCTATGCTGAATTTGCCGATTTGGATATGCATGAAAAAATGGAATATATCCGAAAATATGCCCGTAACAGGCTGAAAGAAGGCGAGCGGTTATGGTGGATAGAAGACATTGACGCAGTAGATAGCCATGATCTGCCTTTGGAAGTGCGCCTTTACACTTCCCTGCCGCAGGAAGAAAAAATCCGCCTCCGAGCTGAAGCAGCATTAGTCTCCCCCCGTATTGTCTGCTCAGGCAGGGCGAAGCACAAATACGATAATGCCGTCCTGTATCTGATTACCTATCGCGGTGTGCTTTGTCATCAGGCGCGGGACTTATTCAGTGCGGGCAGCGTTGCCAACTCGGCGGAAGACTACCGTGGCGGAAACTATGTAGAAAAATCTTTAAAATTGATTGAGCATGAAATTGAAAAAGCTGCTTTGGAAATGGATGATGCTCTAATTGTCGAATATTGGGGAGAAAGCGTCCCGACAGAAAAACGCCTAGAGTATTGGATTAAGATGTTGGATGATTTGGCAGATGGCTGGATACCTTCTGAATCGCTATTCAATGGTAGGTATAAAGCCAAATAAACTGACAGATGCCGTCTGAAAATATCTTTCAGACGGCATCTTTAACACAAAAGGCAGCCTGAATCCCTTTCAGGCTGCCTTTCTTACATCAAGCCAGCTTCGCGCCGACCCAATCTTTCACGCTCTCAATCATCGCGGGCAATTTCTCGACATCGCTGCCGCCGGCCTGTGCCAAATCCGGTCTACCGCCACCTTTGCCGCCGACTTGTTCTGCTGCGAATTTGACCAAGTCGCCGGCTTTCACTTTGTTTGTCAGCGGTTTGGATACGCCGGCGCACAGGGAGACTTTGCCGTCGTTCACTGCCGCCAAAAGAATCACGGCGTTGTCGGATTTGCCGGTTAAGTCGGTAACGATTTCGCGCAGGGCGGCTGCGTCGGCTTCGATTTGGGCAGCGACGAGTTTGGCTGCGCCCAAGTCTTTTGCGTTGTCCAAAAGTTTGGCGCCTGCGTGGACGGCGAGTTCGGCTTTGGCTTTTGCCAACTCTTTTTCCAAAGCTTTGGCGTTGGCGGCGTTGGCTTGGATTTTGGCAAGTACGTCTTTTTCAGTTTGGGCTTTAACTTCGGCGATGATGTTTTTCATCAGGCTTTCTTGGTTTTGCGCCCATGCCAGCGCGGCAAGGCCGGTGATGGCTTCTACGCGTCGGATGCCTGCGGCGATGCCGCCTTCGCTGATGATTTTGAAGAAGCCGATGTCGCCGGTGCGGGCGACGTGGGTGCCGCCGCACAGTTCGGTGGAGTAGTCGCCCATGGTAATCACGCGGACGAAGTCGCCGTATTTTTCGCCGAAGAGCATCATGGCACCGGATTTTTGCGCGTCTTCAATGGACATGGTTTCTACTTTGACGGGCACGTTGGCGATAATCGCGGCGTTGACGCGGCGTTCGACTTCGGCGATTTCTTCCGCGCTGATGCCTTGCGGGTGGGAGATGTCGAATCGGGTCAGCTCGGCGTTTTGCAGGCTGCCTTTTTGTTCGACGTGCGTGCCCAAAACATCGCGCAAGGCTTTGTGCATCAGGTGGGTAACGCTGTGGTTGCGCATGATGCTGTCGCGGATGTCGTTGTCGATTTCGGCGGATACGGTATCGCCCACTTTCAGACGGCCTGAAACGACTGCGCCGAATTGTCCGTGTACGGCGGCTTTGATTTTCTGCGTGTCTTCAACGCGGAAGCGGTTCTCACCCGATACGATAAAGCCCACATCGCCGACTTGACCGCCGCTTTCGGCGTAGAACGGGGTTTGTTCCAAAACGACCACGCCTGCTTCGCCTGCTTGGAGTTCGTCCACGGCTTCGCTGCCTTTGTATAAGGCGATGATTTTGGTGTCTTGGCTGCGTTTTTCGTAGCCGGTGAACTCGGTGTCCGCGCCTGTGTAGTCCAGTTGCGCGTTGGCTTTGAAGTTTTGCGCGGCGCGAGCGCGGGCGCGTTGGGCTTCCATTTCGCGGTTGAAGCCTTCTTCGTCTAAATCAATATTGCGTTCGCGGCAGATATCGGCGGTCAAATCGTATGGAAAACCGTAGGTGTCGTAGAGTTTGAAGATGATTTCGCCGTCTAATTTGTTGCTGCCTTTGGTCAAGGCGTTTTCCAGCAAAGCCATGCCGGTTTCCAAAGTTTGGGCAAAGCGGCTTTCTTCGTTTTTCAGGGCTTCTTCGATTTGGGCTTGTTTCTCTTTCAACTCAGGATATGCGTCGCCCATCGCTTTGACCAAATCGGGCACGAGTTTGTAGAAAAACGCCTGTTTCTGACCGAGTTTGTAACCGTGGCGCACGGCGCGGCGGATGATGCGGCGCAATACATAACCGCGGCCTTCGTTGGAAGGCATCACGCCGTCGGCTATCAGGAAGGAGCAGGAGCGGATGTGGTCGGCAATCACTTTCAGGCTGGGCTCGTCCATGCTGAACGGCGCGCCGGTTTCGCGGGCAACGGCTTTGAGCAGGTCTTGGAACAGGTCGATTTCGTAGTTGCTGTGGACGTGCTGCATCACGGCCGCCATGCGCTCCAAGCCCATGCCGGTATCGACGGACGGCTTGGGCAGCGGGTTCATATTGCCTTGCTCGTCGCGGTTGAACTGCATGAACACGCAGTTCCAAATTTCAATCCAGCGGTCGCCGTCTTCTTCAGGGCTGCCGGGAATGCCGCCCCAGATTTCTTCGCCGTGGTCGTAGAAGATTTCGGAACACGGGCCGCAGGGGCCGGTGTCGCCCATCTGCCAGAAGTTGTCGGACGCGTATTTCGCGCCTTTGTTGTCGCCGATGCGGACGATGCGCTCGGCAGGCATACCGATTTCGTTCAGCCAGATGTTGTAGGCTTCGTCGTCTTCGGCATATACAGTCGCCAAGAGTTTTTCTTTGGGGATGTTCAGCCATTCGGGGGAAGTGAGGAACTCCCAGGCGAAGTGGATGGCGTCGCGTTTGAAGTAGTCGCCGAAGGAGAAGTTGCCCATCATTTCAAAAAAGGTGTGGTGGCGGGCGGTGTAGCCTACGTTTTCCAAGTCGTTGTGTTTGCCGCCTGCGCGTACGCATTTTTGCGCGGTGGTGGCGCGGTTGTAGGCGCGTTTGTCAAAGCCGAGGAATACGTCTTTAAACTGGTTCATACCGGCGTTGGTAAACAGCAGCGTCGGGTCGTCGTGCGGCACGAGGCTGGAAGAGCGGACGATGGTGTGGTTTTTGGATTCGAAGAATTTTAGGAATTTTTGGCGTAGTTCGGAGGTTTTCATGATGTTTCGATGTCTCTACTAAAAAGGTTTCAGACGACCTTCCCGGCCGTATGTAATTGTGGAAAGAAAATGGGTGCTATATTACCGCAAAACCTTGTTTCTAGCTATTGAATCAGGGACTTTCAGACGACCTTCCGACTATCGCCCCAATGGAAACTGCTATCAGATAGTGCGTGCCTGATTTATAATCCCTTACTTTCCCTTCCACCCGATATGCAAGGAATGATAATGACCAAACATCTGCCACTCATCGCCCTGACCGCCGTCATGCTCGCCGCCTGCGGAGGTTCGGATAAAAATACCTCCGACAAAGCGGGTCAGGCGGGAAACCAAAATGTATTGAGGATTTACAACTGGTCGGAATACGTCGATCCCGAAACCGTCGCCGATTTTGAAAAGAAAAACGGTATCAAGGTAACTTACGACGTGTACGACAGCGATGAGACGCTGGAAAGTAAAGTATTGACCGGAAAATCGGGCTACGACATCGTCGGCCCGTCCAATACCTTTGTCGGCAGGCAGATTAAGGCGGGGGCTTATCAAAAAATCGACAAATCCCTGATTCCCAACTATAAAAACCTCAATCCCGAATTGATGAAGCTGATGGAAGGCGTTGATCCGAGCCACGAATATGCCGTTCCGTTTTATTGGGGAACCAACACCTTTGCCATCAATACCGAGCGCGTGAAAAAAGCCTTGGGCACGGACAAACTGCCGGACAACCAATGGGATTTGGTGTTCAACCCCGAATACACATCCAAGCTCAAACAATGCGGCATCAGCTACTTGGACAGCGCGGCGGAAATTTATCCTATGGTGTTGAACTACATGGGTAAAAACCCCAACAGCAACGATACCGAAGACATCAAAGCGGCAACCGAGCTGCTCAAGAAAAACCGTCCCAACATCAAACGCTTTACCTCGTCGGGCTTCATTGACGACTTGGCGCGCGGCGATACCTGCGTCACCATCGGCTTCGGCGGCGACTTGAACATCGCCAGACGGCGCGCCGAAGAAGCGGGCGGCAAAGAAAAAATCCGCGTCATGATGCCCAAAGAAGGCGTGGGGATTTGGGTGGACTCCTTCGTTATCCCAAAAGATGCGAAAAACGTCGCCAACGCCCACAAATACATCAACGACTTCCTCGACCCCGAAGTCGCCGCGAAAAACGGCAATTTCGTCACCTACGCCCCTTCCAGCAAACCCGCACGCGAATTGATGGAAGCCGAGTTCAGGGACGACCGGACCATTTTCCCGAGCGACGAAGATTTGAAAAACAGCTTCATCATGGTCCCTATCCAGCCCACCATTTTGAAATTCATGGTCCGCCAATGGCAGGGTGTGAAAGCCGGCAAATAATTTGATACAGATAAGCAAAAGGTCGTCTGAAAACTTGAAATACAGGTTTTCAGACGACCTTTTGTTATATCCGCTTGTCTTTACACAATGTCTCTTACCAGTCAAAACTAATGTCATCAGGCATATCGAACTTTATCCGCTATCCCGAAAAATTTCAGACGACCCTTCATCTCAAAAGGTCGTCTGAAACAGACAAAGCGGTTGGTTTGAACCTGTCTTTCTGCGTTCAAAAACAAGTTCAGCCCAAACTTACGCTTCGCCTTCTGCCTGATCGGCTGAGTCCGTTGCACTCGGCTGGGCGGCTTTGTAGAGGTAAACCGTTGCCAGCGGCGGTACTTTGACAGCGAGCGAGTTGGGTCTGCCGTGCGACCAGATTTCTTCGGTCTGCAGGATTTGTCCGGCGGATACGCCGCTGCCGTTGTAACCGGGGTCGTCTGAATTGAGGATTTCGCGGTATTCGCCGGCTTCGTTCACGCCGAAGCGGTAGCTGTCGTGGACGACGGGCGTGAAGTTGCTGATGACGATGACGCGGTTGCCTTCGCGGTCGCGGCGTTCGAAGACGAAGACGGAATTGTTGCCGTCGTCGGCGACCAGCCATTCGAAGCCTTCCGGCCATTGATCGAGCTGGTAAAGCGGCGCGGTGTCTTTATAGACGCGGTTCAAATCGCGCACGAAGTTTTGTACGCCTTTGTGCCAGCCGCCTTCTTGGTCGAGCAGGAACCAATCCAGTCCTTCGTTGTAGTTCCACTCTCTGCCTTGCGCGAACTCGTTGCCCATAAACAGGAGTTTTTTGCCGGGGAAGCCGTACATGAAGCCGTAGTAGGCGCGCAGGTTGGCGAATTGCTGCCAGCAGTCGCCCGGCATCCTTCCGAGCAGCGAGCGTTTGCCGTGTACGACTTCGTCGTGCGAGAGTGGCAGGACGAAGTTTTCGCTGTATTGGTACATCATGCCGAAGGTCATTTTGTTGTGGTGGTATTTGCGGTTGATGGGGTCTTCCATCATGTAGCGCAAGGTGTCGTTCATCCAGCCCATGTTCCATTTGTAGCTGAAGTTCAAGCCTTCTTGACGGGTTACGTTGGCGAACGAGGTGGATTCTTCGGCGATTTCGGTAGCGGAGGGGACAACCTCTTTCAGCATGGTGTTGGTATCGCGCAGGAAGGCGATGGCTTCGAGGTTTTCATGGCCGCCGTATTGGTTGGGTATCCATTCGCCGTCTTTGCGCGAGTAGTTGCGGTAAATCATGGAGGCGACGGCGTCCACGCGGATACCGTCGAAACCGAAACGCTCTATCCAATACAAGGCATTGCCTTGCAGGAAGTTTTTGACTTCGTTCCTGCCGAAGTTGTAAATCAGGGTGTTCCAGTCTTGGTGGTAGCCTTCGCGCGGATCGGCGTGTTCGTACAGCGCGGTGCCGTCGAACTTGGCAAGCCCGTGGTCGTCGGTCGGGAAGTGTCCGACCACCCAGTCGAGGATGACGCCGATGCCTTCGTCGTGGGCGGCTTTAATCAGGGCGCGCAACTCGTCGGGCGAACCGAAACGGCTGGTCGGCGCATACAATCCGGTCGCCTGATAGCCCCACGAGCCGTCAAACGGGTATTCGGAAACGGGCAGGAATTCGATATGGGTGAAGCCCATGTCTTTGACGTATGCGACCAATTCTTTGGCGAGCTGTTCGTAAGTCAGCCAGAAGTTGTTTTCGGGATTGCGTTTCCACGAACCCAAATGCACTTCATAAATGCTGATAGGCGCGTCAATGGCGTTGGCGCGGGCGCGGAAGTCGGGTGTATCCACTTTTTCCGGCAAACCGCGCACGACAGACGCCGTATTCGGACGCAACTCTGCGCCGAAGGCATACGGGTCGGTTTTTTGCCGAACATTGCCGTTGGCATCGCGGATTTCAAATTTGTAGAGGGCGTTGAGCTTGACGGCGGGGATGAAGATGTCCCAAATGCCGTTGTCGCGGTGGAAACGCATGACGTGGCGGCGGCCGTCCCAGTGGTTGAATTCGCCGATGACGGATACGCGCTGCGCGTTTGGCGCCCATACGGCAAAGCTCACACCTTTCACGCCGTCCACTTCGGCAAAATGCGCGCCTAAAGTTTCATAAGGACGCAGGTGTTTGCCTTCCGCCAGCAACCAAGAATCCATGTCTTTTAAGGCAGAGCCGAAGCGGTATGGGTCTTCTTCGCGCACAGGCTCGGCATCTTCGGCATAACGGACGTTCAACGCATAATCGGGCGCGCCTTCGGGCAACACGGCAACAAAGAATCCGCGTTCATCGACTTTTTCAGACGACGTAATCAGTTCGCCGCTCTCACGGTTGACAATATCCACGCCCCAAGCGTTCGGAATCAGGGTTCGCACGACCTCGTCGCCTTCGGCAAGGCGGTGTCGTCCCAAATAGGCGAACAAATCGCTGTGGGTGGCAAGAAACAGGCTTTCGACCGTGTCGCGTTCGACTTGGTCAAGCTCGTGATAAGGCTTCATCCGGCTGTTTTTCTTCATGCGTACCTCTCCAATCATGGCAAGTTGGCCGCCCATCAGGCGGTTGTGGGGAAAATCTTCAAGCGCGACGGGCATTTTGCGCGCCCAGTTGGGATAACCCTCGGAAACGCCCGGCACATTCAGGTTGTCGCTCATGCCCAGCAGGTTTTCCAGCTGCACCGCATACAGTTTGCTGCGGCTCATGGCGGCATACCGGTGTAAGGCAGTTAACAGCGCTTCGTCAATTTCAGACGACATCTCGGCGTCGGCAGGCAGGCAGCCGGCGTGTTTCAACTTATCGAACAAATCCGCCTTGTCGTGTTCGCGCGCTTCCAAGGTCGTCTGAAAAGTTTCCGCATCGGGAATCGTACCCAAGCGGAACATCAAATCCAAATCCTTGCCCGTCCAATAGCCTGCCAAGGGCGCGACATCGTGCGTACTGACCACCGTAATCGCCTGTTCGGGATATTCTTCGGGCAACTCAAAGCCGTGCCAGCCTTTGCTGAAATACACGACCTTATAAGAAAACACCTGATAACGGTTCAGCAAATACCGCGCTTGGTCGGGTACCGTTCCCAAATCCTCGCCGATGACCACACATCGATTCCGCCGGCTTTCCAAAGCGAGAATGGCAAACATCACATCTGCGTCGTAATGCACATACGCGCCAAAGTCCGCCGTCTTGCCCGCAACCCACCACAGGCGGCACAAAGCCATCACATGATCGATGCGCAAAACGCCGTAAAGCCGCATATTTTCACGCAACAGTCGGACAAACTTCTCATAACCTGTGTGCTTCAACATCATCGGATTGAGCGGCGGCAAATCCCAGTTTTGCCCCGTCGGGCTGAATGGATCGGGCGGCGCACCGACCGCCATATCCATGCAGTAATCGGCGCGGTTAAGCCAAGTGTCCGCGCTGCCGCGTGCCACGCCGACTGCCAAATCGCCGTAAATCCCCAGCTTCACGCCGCGCGCCGCAGCCGCCTCGTTCACTTCGCGCAACTGCTCCGCGCAAAGCCATTGCAGCCACATATAAAAACGGATTTCGCGGCGATGACCCTGTGCAAATCTTTGAACCGCCTCACCATGCGGATCATGAAACTCCGCCGGCCAAGACAGCCAACCCACTTCGCCGGAGCGGTTGTAATACTGGTCCAACGCCTCAAACAAACCGAAGCCTTGCAAAGCCCCGCCGCGTTCTTCGACAAAGGCGTCAAATGCCGCCCGCTCTTGTTCGGCGGCTTCGCATCCGTCGTTTTCAAACGCGTCAAACGCCCTCTGCAAAGCATCGCGCTTGAACGCCCAAACCGCCGTATAAGCGACGGTTTCCGTAATCCGCAACGCCGCAATGCGCTGGCAGATATTCGGCTGCTTGAGCCAGTTTTTCAGCTTTTCGTTGTAGGAAAACGCGCCGACCTTCTCCACATCCAGATAAATCGGATTGAGCCATTCGCGCGAAGACGGGCTGTACGGGCTGGCAAAAGCAGGTTTGGCACTGAAAAGCGCGTGCAGTGGATTGATGCCGACGAAATCCAGTTGCTTATCCGCCGCAAACGCCATCAAATCCAGCAAATCGGTAAAATCCCCGATGCCCCAGTTCCGTTGCGAACGCAGGCTGTACAAATGCGTTGTCAGCCCGTTCATGCGCAAACCGTGTTCCAGCATTTTCGGCTGATAAACCGACTGCGGCGCAACCACCAGCCGCACCTTGCGGACGCTGCCTTCCACTTCCGCAGACAAAGTGTAATAGCCGCAAGCCGAAGCCGGCAGCGCAACCCAAAGCACGCCGTCTTCGCCATGGTTCAACGGCAAAACCTGCCGTCCGCCCGCTTCGTCTTCCAAGCAAATTTCAGCCGCGCCATGAAACTCAGCAGGCAGTTGCAAAGATTCCCGACCGTTTTCATGCGCGACCAAAGTATCCGCATAAAGGTCGTCTGAAAAACCGTCCTGCTGCAAAGCCTTAATAATCCCTTCCAAAACCTCGGGCTTGGTCGCATGATAAATTCCACCGATGTCGTGAAAACCCAAATCAATACCCAAGCCCGCAGCCTGCTCTTCCAAATGTTCGCTCATGACACAATTCGCCTGTTTACAATAAACCGAATCTTAATATAAATAAGATTGAATGTTTCCCATAATTCAGAGAAAACAACCGTTCAGACCAGAATTTCCCTGCTTAGTTTGACTTATCCCAAAATTTTTGGGCGATAGGGGCAGCTCAATTTTGATGGTTGTCGGAATGTTTCATCTATATTTGGGTATGGGTTTGCAGGATATAAAAAGGTCGTCTGAAAACAGAAACCCAATCCTGTTTTCAGACGACCTTTTATTGTTTCAAATTAGATTAATTAGTGATGATGACCGTGCGGACCGTGAACGTGGCCGTGTACGATTTCTTCTTCAGTCGCATCGCGCACGCTGTCAACTGTCGCTTTGAACAAGATTTTCATGCCGGCAAGCGGATGGTTGCCGTCTACTACGGCTTTGCCGTCTGCTACATCGGTTACGCGATAAACCAAGACATCGCCGGTTTCAGGATCATCGGCTTCGAACATCATGCCGACTTCCACTTCAACCGGGAATACGCTGACATCTTCGATACGCACCAGGCCGGGATCTTGTTCGCCGAACGCATCATCGGGAGACAGCGCGACTTCAACGGTATCACCGACGTTTTTCTCGTGCAAAGCTTCTTCCACCAAAGGGAAAATGCCGTCATATCCGCCGTGCAGATAGGCGATGGGTTCTTCGGTTTTGTCCAGCAGTTGGTTATCCGCATCGTACATTTCATAGTGAAGCGAAACCACGGAATTTTTTTTAATAGCCATTCTTTATCCTTTATCATGACCGTTTATCAAAACAGGCTTTATTGACAACCCTCTGCCAACAAATCTAAAACATTTTAACACACCGCCGTCATGTACGGAGATTTATCCTAATATTCACAAATTAACAACCGTTAATTCAGATAAATAATATTTAACCTGCGACAGATGGAAGTGTAAATTTTGATAATTTTTATAATTGTGTAACTTTTTTACAACTTGTATTTCTATGCATAATGGTTTTATGCAGGTTATTCAAACAAATCAGAAATAGAGGCAGATTGTGCATTATTTAATTATAAATACATGAAATCAATAAATTTTACTATACAGTTTATTTCAAATGTACCCTAGGTAACAATCTATGTGGATTAGTTTCTTCCACAACTTTCGTCCATTCCGGATTGATTAGAAGTTACTAAAAGATTACTAATTCGTCTGTATCGTTGCGCCGAGCCATCCTGTGGGGCATAATGCAGGAAATTCAGCAATGAATTTTTACTCTAAGGGAACGGCTTTATGCCGTTTTCAATCGTTCCGTTTTTATTTAAATCGATTTAAAGAAGGTCTCAAAATGAAAAAATCTCTGATCGCTGCTGCTTTGTTCTCTTTGGCTCTGGCTGCTTGTGGCGACAAAGCTGCTGACACTGCTGCTTCTGCCGCTTCTGAAGCTGCATCTGCTGCTACCGAAGCTGCCTCTGCTGCTACTGAAGCTGCTGCTTCTGCTACCGAAGCCGCTGCTTCTGCTACCGAAGCCGCTGCTACCGAAGCCGCTTCTGCTGCTACTGAAGCTGCTTCTGCCGCTACCGAAGCTGCCTCTGCCGCTACTGAAGCCGCTTCTGCTGCAAAATAATATTTTTACAGTTAAAAAAGCAGGATACGGATTGTATCCTGCTTTTTTGTTTTTCAGACGACCTTTACCGTTTTTCGCTTCCCTTATCCGCTATATAATCCTCCGTACACACATAAACCATCCTTGCTGCCCGTTATGCCCAATCTGTACGACCGTTTTCTTGAATTCCTTTCCCCCGCCGAAATTCTCGAAGCCACTCCGGCCTTGTTAAACGACCAGCGCCGCCGCTTTGTTTCCGAACCGGACATCATCTTGCAACCGCATTCCATAGAAAATGTACAAGAAATCATGCGGTTTTGTTTTAAACACCGTATCCCCGTTACCCCTCAGGGCGGCAATACCGGTTTGTGCGGTGCAGCGGTAGCTTCCGGCGGCGTACTGCTCAACCTTTCCAAAATCAACCGCATCCGAGAAATCAACCTTGCCGACAACAGCATCACTGTCGAAGCGGGCGTAATCCTACAGAACGTCCAAAAAGCGGCATCCGAAGCGGGCAGACTGTTTCCCCTCAGCCTTGCCAGCGAAGGCTCGTGCGAAATCGGCGGCAACATCGCCTGCAACGCCGGCGGATTAAACGTTTTACGCTACGGCAGTATGCGCGACTTGGTATTGGGTTTGGAAGTCGTCCTGCCCAATGGCGAACTTGTTTCCCATCTCCAACCGCTACACAAAAATACCACCGGTTACGACCTGCGCCACCTCTTTATCGGCAGCGAAGGCACGCTCGGCATTATCACCGCCGCCACGCTCAAACTCTTCGCCCGTCCGCAAACCATAGCGACCGCATGGGTAGGTTTGGACGACATCGAATCTGCCGTACAACTTTTGACTGCGGTACAAGGGCATTTTGCCGAACGCCTCACCAGTTTCGAGCTGATCAGCCACTACGCTTTGGCATTGTCTTCCGAATTCAGTCATCTGAAACAGCCGACCGATGCAAACTGGCACGTTCTGCTCGAACTGACCGACTCTGTTCCCGATGCCGCGCTCGACGAAAAACTTGCTGAATTTCTCTATCAAAACGGCAAAGAAAACAGCATCATCGCGCAATCCGAACAAGAGCGCCTCGATCTGTGGACGCTGCGTGAAAACATTTCCGCCTCCCAGCGCAAGCTCGGCACCAGCATCAAACACGACATCGCTGTCCCGATTGCCCAAGTCGCCGCCTTTGTCCGTCAATGCGCCCCCGCCTTGGAAGCCCGTTTCCCCGGCATACAAATTGTCTGCTTCGGACATTTGGGCGACGGCAGCCTGCATTACAACACTTTCCTGTCTGACGTTTTAAGCAACGACGTTTACCGCTATGAAGATGCCGTCAACACCATCGTCTATGAACACATCCTCGCCTGCCACGGCACCATCGCGGCGGAACACGGTATCGGTACCATCAAAAAACACTGGCTCCCCAGCGTCCGCACTCCGTCCGAAATCGCCCTGATGCGTGCCATCAAAGCCCAGCTTGACCCGCACGACATCATGAATCCGGGCAAACTCCTGCCGTAGGCAGAATTTCAGCATTTGCCAAAATCAAAAAGGTCGTCTGAAATCCTATTCCCAGTTTCAGACGACCTTTTCATTCTCCCTTACTCAATGCTGTTATAATTCGTAAATCAAGTAAAACAACGACTTCAAAAGGAAAAATATGACGCTTAAGCCCCCCGTCCGAATCGCCGTTACCGGCGCCGCAGGCCAAATTGCCTATGCTACCCTGTTCCGTATCGCCGGCGGCATTATGCTCGGACGCGACCAACCCGTTATCTTGCAACTGCTCGACCTGCCTCAGGCGCAGCAGGCATTGCGCGGCGTGATCATGGAAATGCAGGATTGCGCTTTCCCGCTCCTTGACGACATCTTCGCGACAGACGACCCCGAAGTCGCCTTCAAAGATGCCGACATCGCCCTCTTGATCGGTGCGCGCCCGCGTACGCAAGGCATGGAACGCGCCGACCTGTTGCATGCCAATGCCGAAATTTTCAAAGTACAAGGCGCGGCGTTGAACAAAGTTGCAAACCGCAACGTTAAAGTCCTCGTTGTTGGCAACCCCGCCAACACCAACGCCTACATCGCGATGAAATCCGCGCCCGACATCCCTCCGGAGAACTTCACCGCCCTGATGCGTCTCGACCACCACCGCGCCGTCAGCCAAGTCGCCGAGAAAATCAACCGCCCGATTCCTTCCATCGAGCAAATGTGCGTCTGGGGCAACCACAGCCCGACCATGTACGCCGACTACCGCTATGCCACCAGCAACGGCGAGTCCGTCAAAGACATGATTACCGAACCCGATTGGAACACCGAAGTCTTCATGCCGAAAATCGCCGGACGCGGTGCCGCCATCATCGCCGCGCGCGGTTCGTCGTCCGCCGCCTCCGCCGCGAATGCCGCCATCTACCACCTGCGCGACTGGCTGCTCGGCAGCAGCGGCAAATGGATAACGATGGGCGTCCCCTCCGATGGCTCTTACGGCATCCCCGAAGGTTTGATTTTCGGTTTCCCCGTCATTTGCGACGCAGGCAGCTACCGCATCGTCCAAGGCTTGGACTTGTCGGATGAGTTCAGCCGCCAACGCATCGCCGCGACACTGGCGGAGCTGGAAGAAGAACGCGCCGCCATACAAGATATGCTTTAAAAGATCGAGGTCGTCTGAAAACCGGTTTTCAGACGACCTCGACTGACATGAATACCACGGAGTCCCCATGACCACATTGGCCAACAAAAAACTCGCCGTCCTCATCGACGCCGACAACGCCCCCGCCGACATCATCGACCGCTTGCTCGAAGAAGTTGCCAAATACGGCATCGCCAGCGTCAAACGCATCTACGGCGACTGGAGCCACGGCCTTTCCAAATGGAAAGCCGCCCTCCTGCCCCACGCCATCATCCCCGTCCAACAATTCGCCTACACCAAAGGCAAAAACGCCACCGATATGGCGTTGGTCATCGACGCGATGGACTTACTGTACAGCGGCAATTTCGACGGCTTCTGCATCGTATCCAGCGATTCCGACTTCACCCGCCTGGCAAGCCGCCTGCGCGAAAGCGGGCTGACCGTGTACGGTTTCGGCGAAAAGAAAACGCCCGAAGCCTTCCGCAAAGCCTGCGACAAATTCATCTACACCGAAATCTTCCGTCCCGAAAAACAACGCCAAGAAAAAGAGAAGAACAGCGGCAAAAACACCCCTGCCGCCGCCCCTGACGCGCTGTCCCTGCTCAAACGCGCCGTGCGCGAAAACGCCGACGACCTCGGCTGGGCAAACCTTGGCCCCATCGGCAGCTACATCAGCAAAATCAATCCCGATTTCGACTCAAGGCTTTACGGCTACGGCAAACTCTCCGACCTCATCAAATCCTTCGACATCTTCGAACACCGCACCGACAACAACCAACTCCAAGTCCGCCGCCGCAAATCCGCCGACAAGCCGGCAGAGAGGTCGTCTGAAAACCCTGTGGCAAGCCATCAGGCAGAAGAAACCGTTTCAGACGACCCCAACGCCGCGCAAAAACGCAAAACGCGCGGCAAAAAAACCAACCCAACCAAAAACGAAAATACCGCACCAAGCCCTGCGGCAGACACCGCGCAACCGACACCCTCCAAACCCGAACCCGCCGCCAAAAGCAGCAAACTGCCCGTTACCCGCGTGATCCCCACCGTACAGCAGGCAGTCGATACTCACGCCGACGAACAAGGCTGGGCGCGTTTGAGCGACGTATCGAAGCAACTCGCCACACAAGGCACCGACCCGCAGCAATACGGCTTTGAAACCATAAACCACCTCATCCACGCCATCTACACCGACTGGCTGGAAATCAAAAAAGCCGGCCGCGGCGAACGCCTGCGCGTCAACAAACGCTTTACCGCCAAAGGTTAAGCCATAGGTTTGAAGGGAAAAGCTAATCTGTCGCCCACAATCCACAGAGGTCGTCTGAAAACCTCAAAACCGTTTTAACTTCGTTGAAGCTGCGCTTTCAGACGACCTTTTTTTAAAATCCATCTGCTAAATAGAAAAGGAAAATCATGACTACACGTCATCAACTGAACAACACCGAATTGGCAAACCATATCTTTTTGCAGGGCATGTATGACGACGATTATTTCCCGCCCAAACTCGTGCAAAAAGGAGAAAACATCCTGGTTGAACTGTGCCGCCAAATCGAAACCGAACAGCCCGAAAATCTCGATGCCCTATACGAACTGACCCACACAGCTACCGAACGCTTCAACGAATTGGCTGAAGAGTTTGATGAAAACGACAGCGAAATCGAGACTGTCGCTAGAGACACGATTGCCACCGATATGGAATACATCGCCCAAAGCTACGGCTTTGAAGATGCGGACATCGAAGAACTGGTTGCCCCGCGCGATTGGTAAGTATGGTTGGCAAAAAGGTCGTCTGAATTTTTTAGACGACCTTTAATGCTAAAATGTCTTCTGTTTGCCACACACACCGTTTTTCATGAATATTCTCGAAGCCTTATTATTATTGTGCCTACTCATTGTCATCAGCGCATTCGTTTCCTGTTCCGAACTCGCGCTTGCCTCGGCGCGCAAAATCAAATTGCAAGTCATGGCAAAAGACGGCGGCGACACGCGCGCGCTGGATGTGCTCAACATGCAGCAGCAGCCGGGCAGCTTCATCACCGTCGTCCAAATCGGTTTGAACGCCGTCGCCATTCTCGCCGGTATCGTCGGCGAAGCGGCGGTGCGCCCTTATTTTGGCGGTTTGTTGGCAAACGCGGGCAGTTGGGGCAGTACCGCCGCGTCGCTGCTGACGTTCGCGCTGGTCACCGGCAGCTTCATCCTGATTGCCGACCTGATGCCCAAGCGCATAGCGATGACCCATCCCGAAGCGGTGGCGGTGCGCATCGTGCGGCCGATGATGTTTTTGATTTTTATCTTAAAACCTTTCGTTTGGACATTTGACGGACTGGCGAACGCGATATTCAAACTCTTCAAAATTTCCACCGTCCGCCAAGAGCAACTGACTTCGGAAGACATTTACGCCGTCGTCGATGCGGGCGCGCAGGCGGGTGTGTTAAAAGAACAGGAACACTACCTGATTGAAAATATTTTTGACATGCAGGCGCGCACGGTGACTTCCACCATGAGTACGCGCGAATACATCGCCTATTTCGATAAAAATGACAGCAGCGATACCGTGTTGGAAATGATGTCGGAAAAACCGCACAACAAATTCTTGGTGTGCGACGGTGATTTGGAGCGCGTCATCGGCTACATCGAATCACACACGCTGCTGACTTTGTTTTTAAAAGAAAAAGACGTCCGCCTGACCGACAAGCGCGTGTTGCGCAAAGCCTTGTTCATCCCCGACACGCTGTCGCTTTACGATGTATTGGAAACCTTCAAAACTTCCGGCGAAGACTTTGCCGTGGTGGTGAACGAATACGCGCTGGTGGTCGGCGTGGTGACGTTGAAAGACGTGATGAGCATCGTCATGGGCGAGCTGGTCAATACCGAAGAAGAGCCGCAAATCATCCGCCGCACCGAAGATACTTGGCTGGTGGACGGCGCGACCCCGCTCGCCGACGTCATGCGCGCGCTGGACATCGAAGAGTTTCCCAACTCGGAAAACTACGAAACCATCGCCGGCTTTATGATGTATTCCCTGCGAAAAATCCCGAAACGCACCGATTTTTTGGTTTACGCGGGCTATAAATTTGAAATCATCGACACCGAAAATCTGAAAATCGACCAGCTTTTGGTGTCTAAACAAAGTGATACAGTAGAAAAAATATAGTGGATTAACTTTAAACCAGCACAGCGTTGCCTCGCCTTAGCTCAAAGAGAACGATTCTCTAAGGTGCTGAAGCACCAAGTGAATCGGTTCCGTACTATCTGTACTGTCTTCCCTTGTCCTGATTTAAATTTAATCCACTATATGTAACCACAGCCAAAAGGCAAAAGGTCGTCTGAAACTTGAACCGCCCCCAAAGTTGGACAACCCATCCAACCACAAGGGGCGGTTCGTCGTTCAGACGACCTTGGATTCGGATTTCAAGTGC
>NZ_KV789614.1:0-2492 GCF_001807625.1 Neisseria sp. HMSC03D10 | reverse complement strand
CCCGACGGGGTGAAAAATACAGTTGCTACACAATCACTCGGTTTTATACGATAATCGACACCGTTTTCATCAAAGTTCCCATCTTTCAGACGACCCCGACAACAGGAGAAAATCATGTCCAAAACCATCATCCACACTGACAAAGCCCCTGCCGCCATCGGCGCATACAGCCAAGCCGTACGCGCGGGCGACACCGTTTACATGAGCGGTCAAATCCCCCTCGATCCCGCCACCATGACCGTTGTCGGCAACGGCGACTTCCGCACCGAAGCCCGCCAAGTCTTTAAAAACCTGCAAGCCGTTGCCGAAGCCGCGGGCGGCACGCTGGGCGACATCGTCAAACTCAACGCCTACCTGACCGACCTCGCCAACTTCGCCGTCTTCAACGAAGTCATGGCAGAATTCATCCAAGAACCCTTCCCCGCCCGCGCCGCCGTCGGTGTCGCCTCCCTGCCCAAAGGCGTGCAGGTCGAAGCCGAAGCCGTGCTGGTACTGAACGCATAAGACACGCAACCCGTTTTCAGACGACCTCCCACAAGCCAAAGGTCGTCTGAAACACCACACACTATCGGACAATAACAACAATGGCACACTACGCAATCGGCGATATTCAAGGCTGCTTCGACGAACTCACCCTTTTGCTCGACAAAATCAACTTCAACCACGGTACAGACACCCTCTGGCTCGTCGGCGACATCGTCAACCGCGGCCCCAAATCCCTCGAAGTCCTCCAATTCTGCATGGAACACGAAAGCAGCGTCCGCATGGTTCTCGGCAACCATGACCTGCACCTGCTCGCCGTCGGCTACGGCGAAGGCACCGTCAAGCGCAGCGACACCATCACCCCCATCCTCCAACATCCCGACAGCAAAAAAATGCTCGAATGGCTGCGCTTCCAGCCCCTGCTGATTAAAGGCGTGCGCCATGTTATGGTTCACGCCGGCATCCTGCCCCAGTGGACCATCGCCCGCGCCGAACTGCTTGCCAGCGAAACCGAAGCCGAACTGCGCGGCAAAAAATACAAAAAGTTTTTCTCCAAAATGTACGGCAACAAACCCGCCGAATGGCGCGACGATCTGACCGGCTACGACCGCCTGCGCATGATTCTCAACGTCTTCACCCGAATGCGCGCGCTGACGCTGAAAAACGAACTCGATTACGACTACAAATCCACCCTCAAAAAAATGCCCCCGAACCTGCGCCCTTGGTTCAAAGCCCCCGACAGGCAAAACCTCAGCCACACCATCGTCTTCGGACACTGGTCTTCGCTGGGCTTTATGAACACCGACAACATCCTCTCCCTCGACACCGGCGCGCTTTGGGGTGGTGAACTGACCGCCATCAACCTTGCCGACCACAGCATCACCCAAGTCCCCTCCCTTGGTGGTTTGGACTGGAAAACGGCTTTGAAATGAGCCATGAAAACCAGAAAAGTATAAGTTTTTAGGTCGTCTGAAAATTGATTTCGGTTTGACAATAATGTGGTTTCAGACAATCTTTATATCGTTAATTCACTGAAAAATTAAAAGGAAAATGAAATGATAAACTGGGAAAATCCGCTCATCGCCCCCTATCGGCAGCAGCTTTTGTCTACTGAAAAACCCGTTGTCCGCATCAAGCTGTCACCTGCAAACAAAAGCAGCCTGCGCCGCTGGGACAGCAAAGTCGGAGGCGCTCCCTATTTGCCGCTCGGTGCCGAATATCCACACACGGCAAATGGTGATCCGCTCACGCTGTTGGCACAAATCAACTTCGCCCAAACACCACCGCTGGAGAATTTTCCCCGACAAGGTCTGTTGCAGTTTTTCATCCACAGTGACGATTTATACGGCTGCGATCTGGATAATTTGCTCAACAATGACGGCTTCCGCGTAATTTATCATGCCGACGTAGTGGAAGACGACAGCCTCCAGCAATCGGATTATCCGCATTACTACGGCGAAGAATTCGGCCTGCCGCATAATCCCGAACAGTCCTTTGCCATGTCGTTCGAACAGGGAACGCAGCTTGTCAGTTGCAGCGACTACCGCTTCGCACAAATTTTGGAAAGGTATGAAGGCGGTAAGAACGAAAATTTCTGGCAGATTCACAGCAATGAAGATTTGGAATATGAAGTCATGGAAAGCTTCAGTGGTGGCCACCAGATAGGCGGTTACCCTGATTTCACCCAAAATGACCCACGCGAAGAGCACGATGAATTGAAAGACTATATCCTGCTGTTCCAACTGCAAAGTGAATGGGAGGACGGGATAGAAATCATATGGGGAGACCTGGGTGTGGGCGGTTTCTTCATTCACCCCGACGATTTAGCCAAACTAGATTTTTCCAAAGTAGCATATAGCTGGGATTGTAGCTAGTTACCCGCTATCTCAAGCTGCGTAGGGATGAATTGTACGAACCGGATAAGTTCGATTAATAAATCCCCCCTACCATCAAGGTCATCTGAAAAACAGTTTTCGCAAATGAACTGCACCCCAAAAGTTGGACATCCC
>NZ_KV789613.1:38360-47546 GCF_001807625.1 Neisseria sp. HMSC03D10 | reverse complement strand
GGGGCCAGTTCAGTTTTCAGACGACCTTTTATGCTTCAAATCCCGCGTTATTGCAGGCTGTGTTCCAGCGAAATGCCTGCCGCCCAGCCGGTTTTGGGGTCTTTACTTTCTTTGACTACGCCTGAGTTGAACGAGAGGGTCGTGCGTTTGGAGAATTTGTATTCGGTGTTGAACGCGAGCTGTTTGTAGTTCTTGCCGGTATCGGAGCGGCCGTAGGCGACGCCGAGTTTGGGGGTGATGTTGCCCATGGTGTAGCCGGCGGTCACTTGGAAATCGCGGGTGTTGGTATTGGTTTTGGTTTCGTCTTCCCAGTGGAATTTGTCGGCAACATTGCGGGCGTACATCATACCGGCGGCGAGGTAGAGATTGTCTTTGTCGTAGCCGACTTTCATGGAATGAACCTGTCTGTCTTTGGTGTCGTCAGGTGAGCCGTTGCGAGCGTACTCCAGCGCGTAGTGGGCGTTGAAGCCGTTGGTCGGGTGTTTGTAGTGCAAGCCTACGCCCGCCATCCAGTCGCTGTTACGTTTCCTGTCTTTGTATTTGTTGGCACCGGGCGCGATTTGGACGCGGTAGTTGAAGCCGTTGTCAAAGGTTTTGGATTCGTAGTTCAGGGCGATTTCACGACCGCCGAAACGGGTCATGCGTCCCATGGTTTGGGTGTGGTTGTTGCCGTTGAATGCGTCTTGTTCGCCGGTCAGGTAGTGCATCGGGGTACTGAGCCAGCCGGCACGGACGGTACCGAAATCGCCGCGCAAACCGACATAAGAGTCATCCGTACTCCAGCCGTTATAATCGAAAGCGACGAATGAATTGACGCCGTAGATGAGCTTGAGGTCTTTGTCGAGTTTTTCACTGCCCATAATCCAGATGCGGCTGTTGTTGTCGGATATATCGGTAGCGGTTTGACCTTTGCCGTTGCGTTCGTGCTCGATGGAGGTAAATATCCGTCCGCCGATTTTGGCTTCGTTGTCGGAGGCGAATGCGGGACAGGCAAGCGGGACGGCAACCGCAATCATCAGCAACTTCTTCATTTTGTTCTCCTTTTGTTTGATTTTTCTGAACTTTTGTTTCGACAGGGTTTTATACTATTTTAGGCTTGCAAAAAAATCAATATTTTTGTAATCGCTTGTAACTTTTATTTTTAAAAATGTTTTTTATGGCGTTTTTTTGTGTTATCTTGCAAACCAATTCCAAGAACAGGCGGATTTTTCAGATATTTATAGAGAATAAATCTTTTTATCCGCCTAAATTCAGAATATTTCCCTATTTTGTAGTCGTATGTAATTTTTTATTTCTGCAAGACTCAAACCTGAGGGGAGATAAGGAAAAGAGGAGAAACAACGTGCTGCCGACCAAACTTTATTCCGTATCGGCTTTATCGCTTGCCGTGGTGCTTGCGCTGTCGGCGTGTCATCGCGAAGTCAAGCCCGCGCCCGAATTCAAGCGCAGCGAATACAATAAAATCGTCATCAGCAACGCGGTCGAACCGAGTACGCTCGACCCGCAAAAAAGCTCAGATATGGCGGCGGGCGCGATTATCCGCCAGATGATGGACGGCTTGGTCGGTACGGATGCCGAAGGCAAAACCATTCCCGCCTTGGCGTTGAAATGGGAGCCGTCGGACGAAGGGCGCGTTTGGACGTTCCACCTGCGCGATGCGAAGTGGAGCAACGGCGACCCGATTACCGCCGAAGATTTCGTTTACAGCTTCCGCCGCCTCGCCGATCCCGCAACCGCCGCGCCTAACAGCAGCTATTTGGAAGACGCGAAAATACAGGGTGCGGCGGAAATCCTGCAAGGCAAGGCGAAGCCGGATACTTTGGGCGTCAAGGCTTTGGACGAGAAAACGCTGCAATTCACGCTCACCGCGCCTGTGCCGTATTTCCCCGACATGCTGATTCAGCAATTCACCTATCCCGTCCACCGCGCCACGGTCGAGAAATTCGGTGAAAAATGGACGCAGCCGGGCAATTATGTCTCCAGCGGCGCATACATCCTCAAAGAATGGCACGTCAACAGCCACATCACCATGGATAAAAACCCCGCTTATTACGACAGCAAAAAAGTATCCATCCCGCGGGCGGTGTTCCTCGCCAGCGGCAAAGAATACGACCGCTACCGCGCCGATGAAGTGGACGTTACCTACGGCATCCCTTCCGACCAGATTAAGATTGCCGAGAAAGAATTTCCCGGTCAGGTTCGGCGCGCGACTTTGCTGTGTTCTTGGTTTTTAGAGCCGAACTTGGAATCCGCCGAATTTAAAAATCCCAAAGTCCGCCGCGCGCTCAACCTGCTGACCGACCGCGCCATCATTACCAAGGTTGCCGCACGCGGCGACAAGGAAGCGTTCCAGCTTACCCCGCCGAATATGCAGGGCGGCGGCGAGTCTGCGCCTGCGTGGAAGCCGCTGAAACGCGAAGCGCGTATTGCCGAAGCAGAAAAACTCTTGCGCGAAGCGGGTTATAGCGAAGAGAAACCGTTCGAGTTCCAAATCGTCTATACCACCAGCGAGGCCGCCAAAAAACAAATCACCGCGCTGCAATCCATTTGGAAGGCGACCGTGCCGTTTGTGCGCCCCACGCTGATGAACGAAGAATGGAAAACCTTTTTGGACAAGCGCCTGCAAGGCAACTTCAGCATGGCGTTCGCCGGCTGGTGTTCCGACTACAACGACCCTGCGGGCATGCTCAATATTTTCAAATCCAACAATCCGAACAACGCCTTCCATTACAAGAATCCCGAGTTTGACAAGCTGATGAACAGCACGCTCGAAGCGGGCATTTCCGCCGAAGAACGCGCCCGCCGCTACGTCAGCGCCGAGGCGATGCTGCAACGCGACGACGCCTTTATCCCGTTGTATCACCAAGTCAGCATCAATCTGGTGAAACCCGACATTCAAGGCTACTCCGACCGCGACCCGCTGAAAAACTACACCATTAAGAATTGGTCGTTTGCACCCAAGAAGTGATTTGATAACATAGACACGTTTTTCAGACGACCTCCCCGTACACTAAATTGAAGAGGTCGTCTGAAACCGCGAAACCCTATTGGAGAATCCCGTTCATGAATACTGTATCGAATTACCTGTCCGCATTGCGCGAAGCCATGAAGGCGCAAGGCTTGGACGCACTCGTCATCCCCTCCGCCGACCCCCATCTTTCCGAATACCTGCCCGCACACTGGCAGGCGCGCCGCGAATTGTCGGGCTTTACCGGCTCGGTCGGCACTTTCGTCGTTACCGCCGATGAAGCGGGCGTGTGGGTGGACAGCCGCTATTGGGAACAAGCCACCAAACAGCTTGCGGGCAGCGGCATCGAGCTGCAAAAAAGCGGGCAAGTTCCGCCGTACAACGAATGGCTCGCGGCAAACCTGCCCGAAAACGCCGCCGTCGGCATCCCTTCCGATATGGTGTCGCTCACCGGCAAACGCACTTTGGCGCAATCCCTGACCGCCAAAAACATCCGCATCGAACACCCCGACGACCTGCTTGACAGCGTATGGAGCAGCCGCCCAGCCATCCCCGCCGAAACCGTGTTCATCCACGACCCCGCCTACGTCTCCGAAACCGCCGCCGAAAAACTCGCCCGCGTGCGTGCCGTCATGGCGGAAAAAGGCGCGGATTACCACTTGGTTTCCTCGCTTGACGACATCGCTTGGCTGACCAACCTGCGCGGCAGCGACGTGCCTTTCAACCCCGTTTTCGTGTCCTTCCTGCTGATCGGCAAAGACAACGCCGTCCTGTTTACCGACCAAGGTCGTCTGAACGCCGAAGCCGCCGCCGCGCTGCAAACCGCAGGCATCACGGTCGAACCTTATGCCCAAGTTGCCGACAAACTCGCGCAAATCGGCGGCGCGCTGCTCATCGAACCGAACAAAACCGCCGTCAGCACGCTCGTACGCCTGCCCGAAAGCGTGCGCCTTATCGAAGGCATCAACCCGTCCACCTTCTTCAAATCCGTCAAATCCGAAGCCGACATCGTCCACATCCGCGAAGCGATGGAACACGACGGCGCGGCGTTGTGCGGCTTCTTCGCCGAGTTTGAAGACATCATCGACAACGGCGGCAGCCTGACCGAAATCGACGTGGACACCATGCTCCACCGCCACCGCAGCGCACGTCCGGGCTTCATTTCATTGAGTTTCGACACCATTGCAGGCTTCAACGCCAACGCCGCCCTGCCCCATTACAGCGCGACACCCGAAAGCCACAGCACCATCAGCGGCAACGGTCTGCTGCTCATCGACTCCGGCGCGCAATACAAAGGCGGCACGACCGACATCACCCGCGTCGTCCCCGTCGGCACGCCGACCGCCGAACAAAAACGCGACAACACGCTGGTTCTCAAAGCCCATATCGCGCTTGCCGAAGCCGTGTTCCCCGAAAACATCCTCTCGCCGATGATAGACGCCATCTGCCGCAAACCCTTGTGGCAGGCGCAATGCGACTACGGTCATGGTACAGGACACGGCGTAGGCTATTTCCTCAACGTCCACGAAGGCCCTCAAGTCATCGCCTGCGCCGCCGTTCCCGGCCCGCAGCACGCCATGAAAAAAGGCATGGTTACCTCCATCGAACCCGGACTCTACCGTCCCGGCAAATGGGGCATCCGCATTGAGAACCTCGCCGCCAACCAAGCCGTCGCCAACCCGCAGGAAACCGAGTTCGGCAGCTTCCTCTACTTCGAAACCCTGACCCTCTGCCCCATCGACACCCGCCTGATGGATACCGCCATGATGACCGACGGCGAAATCGACTGGGTCAACCGCTACCACGCCGAAGTCCGCCGCCGCCTCGAGCCGCTGACCGAAGGCACGGCAAAGGCATGGCTGATCAAACGCACCGAACCGCTGGCGCGTTAACCGCAAAGGTCGTCTGAAAACGACTGTGGCGTGGGTTCTAACCACGAACCCGCGCCAACATCAAAAAGTCGTCTGAAAAACGGCCGTAGCGTGGGCTCTGCCCACGAAAAACACCAGCAAAAGGTCGTCTGAAACCCAAAATCCCGTTTTCAGACGACCTCCGAAACAAACCCCAAACGCAGGCCTCCGCCCGCAACTGCCACAATAAAAAACCGTCCGAAATCCTATTCTAAAGTTTTCAGACGACCATAAAAACAAAAGCCCGCACACTCCAAAACCAAGGGCCTGACTACAAAGAAGAGAAACCATCCCAAGCGTCCGAACCCCGTTCAGACCGCCTTCCCGTATTCAGGCATATTCCGACCCACCAAGCCCCGAGCAGGTACGATATGCTGAAATTCATCATCCGCCGCATACTTTCCGCCATCCCCACCATGCTGGTACTGATTACCGTCTCATTCTTCCTGATGCGGCTCGCACCCGGCAGCCCCTTCACCGGCGACAAAAACGTACCGCCCGCCGTACTTGCCAACATCGAAGCCAAATACCACCTGAACGACCCGATGTACCTGCAATACTTCAACTACCTCAAACAACTCGCCCACGGCGACCTCGGTCCCTCGTTCAAATACAAAGACTACAACGTCAACGAGCTGCTCGCCCAAGCCCTGCCCGTTTCCGTCGAACTGGGCGTGTACGCCTTCATCATCTCCACCGTCTTGGGCGTACTCATGGGCACCATCGCAGCACTCAGGCGCAACACATGGGCGGACTACACCATCATGACCGCCGCCATGACCGGCATCGTCGTCCCCAGCTTCGTCAAAGCCCCCATCATGATTTTCATCTTCGCCATCACCCTCAAATGGCTGCCCGCCGGCGGCTGGAATGACGGCTCGTTGACCAGCCTCATCATGCCCGTCGCCGCCCTCTCCATAGGCTATGTCGCAGGCCTCGCCCGCATCACCCGCGGCGCGATGATAGAAGTGTTGAACAGCCCCTACATCCGCACTGCCCGCGCCAAAGGATTATCGATGAACAGCATCGTCCTGCGCCACGCCCTGCGTCCCGCCATGCTGCCTATCCTTTCCTATCTCGTTCCCGCCTTCGTCGGCATCATCACCGGCGCCATCGTCATCGAAAGCGTCTTCGGTCTGCCCGGCATCGGACAACTCTTCGTCAACGGCGCGCTCAACCGCGACTACGGCATGATCTTGGGGCTAACCATCCTCGTCGGCGTACTGACCATCGTCTTCAACGCCATACTCGACATCCTCTACGCCCTGATCGACCCCAAAATCCGCTATTAAAAGCAAAAAAGGTCGTCTGAAAACCGGTTTTGCCGTTTTCAGACGACCCCCGAACAAAAAACGGAGAACACCATGCTATTCAACAAGAAAAATTCCCGCGCCATAGCAGAAGCCGCCGAACAGGCACAAGTACACGGACGCAGCCTGTGGCAGGACGCATGGCGGCGTTTCAGCAACAACAAAGCCGCCCTGTGCAGCGTCTTCATCCTTGCCGCCATTATCCTCTTCGTTATCGCCGTCCCCTGGGTCAGCGCCTACACCTATGACCACACCGACTGGGACAACATGCAAATCCCGCCTTCCTTCGCCACCCGCCACTACTTCGGCACCGACCTGCTCGGACGCGACCTCTTTACCCGAGCCGCCGCCGGCGGACGCATTTCCCTGCTCATCGGCATCGCAGGCGCACTCGTCGCCGTCGTCATCGGCACGCTCTACGGCGCGCTCGCAGGCTTTTTCGGCGGCAAACTCGACTCCGTCATGATGCGCCTGCTCGAAATCCTCAACGCCTTTCCGTTTATGTTTTTCGTCATCCTGTTGACCACCTTCTTCGGGCGCAACCTCTTACTCATCTTCGTCGCCATCGGACTCGTCTCATGGCTGGACGTCGCCCGCATCGTCCGCGGTCAAACCCTCAGCCTCAAACACAAAGAATTCGTCGAAGCCGCCCGCATCACAGGCGTATCCCGACGCCGCATCGTTACCCGCCACATCATCCCCAACGTACTCGGCGTCGTCATGGTTTACGCTTCCCTGCTCGTACCCGGCATGATCATGTTCGAATCCTTCCTTAGCTTCCTCGGATTGGGCGTACAAGAACCCAAGACCAGTTGGGGTTCCATGCTCCAAGAGGGCGCAGCCTCCATGGAAGCCGCCCCGTGGCAGCTCCTCGTCCCCTGCTTCTTCCTCGTCGCCACCCTCTTCTGCTTCAACTTCATCGGCGACGGCCTGCGCGACGCACTCGACCCCAAAGACCGCTGACACACACAACGAGGACACACCCATGACCACCCCATTACTCACCGTCGAAAACCTCGACATCCGCTTCCAACTCCACGAAAAAACCGTCCACGCCGTGCGCAACATCAGCTTCCAAGTCGCCAAAGGCGAAACCCTCGCCCTCGTCGGCGAATCCGGTTCAGGCAAATCCGTTACCGCCATGTCCCTCATGCGCCTCCTGCCCGAAAATAGCACCCTTTACGGACAAGACTCGCGCATCACCTTCGACGGCACATCCATCCTCGACGCAGACGAAAAAACCCTCCTCAGCCTACGCGGCGGACGCATCAGCTTCATCTTCCAAGAGCCCATGACCTCGCTGAACCCCTTCATGAAAATCGGCACCCAGCTCACAGAAGCCCTGCGCGTCCACAATAAAACCATCACCCGCAAAGCCGCCCGCGAACGCATCCTCAACCTCCTCAACCGCGTCGGCATCCGCGAAGCAGAACGTCGTCTGAAACAATACCCCCACGAATTCTCAGGCGGCCAACTCCAGCGCATCATGATCGCCATGGCACTGCTCAACGACCCCGCCCTGCTCATCGCCGACGAACCCACCACCGCCCTCGACGTAACCATCCAAGCAGAAATCCTCGACCTCCTGCACGACCTCCAAAAACAAATGGGCATGGCGATTATCTTCATCACCCACGACCTCGGACTCGCCGAACACTACGCCGAAACCGTATGCGTCATGAAAGACGGCGAAATCGTCGAGCGCGGCAAAATCAAACAAGTTTTTGCCAACCCATCCCACCCCTACACCGCCCAACTCATCCACTCCGTCCCCAAAGGCATGAAAGACCCCGTAGAAGGCAACCCGCCCGAGCTCATCCGTGCCGACGACATCAACGTCCACTTCATCCTCAAACACAACTTCTTCGGCAAACCCCTCAAAACCTTCCACGCTGTCAAAAACATCAGCCTCGCCATCCGCCAAGGCGAAACCCTCGGCATCGTCGGCGAGTCCGGTTCCGGCAAATCCACGCTCGGCAAAGCCATCATGCAAATGCTACCCTACCAAGGCAGCATACACTTCGACGGCAGCGACCTCGCCGCCCTCACCCCCGAACGCGTGTGCCAGCTTAAAGCCGAACGCCAAATGGTCTTCCAAGACCCCTACGGCTCACTCTCCCCACGCCTCACCATCGGCGAAATCATAGGCGAAGGCCTCACCGTCCACCGCCCCGAAATGACCAAAGCCCAGCGCACCGAACTCGTCCTCAAAGTCCTGGACGAAGTCTCCCTGCCCGCCGACGCACTCAACCGCTACCCGCACGAATTCTCAGGCGGACAACGCCAACGCATCGCCATCGCCCGCGCCCTCATCCTGCGGCCCAAGTTCATCCTCCTCGACGAACCCACCTCCGCCCTCGACCGCTCCGTCCAAATCAAAGTCGTCGAACTGCTGCGCGGACTCCAAACCAAATACGGACTGACCTACATCTTCATCAGCCACGACCTCTCCGTCGTCCGCGCTGTCAGCGACAACGTCGCCGTCATGCAGCACGGAGAACTCGTCGAATACGGCAGCGCAGACCAAATCTTCCACCACCCGCAGAAAGACTACACCAAACGCCTCATCAACGCCGCCTTCGACCTCTGACCCAAGGTCGTCTGAAAACTAGATGTGGCGTGGGCTTCGCCCACGAATCCTGCCAACCTCAGAAGGTCGTCTGAAACCCAACTTTCAGATGACCTTCTTTCTAATCTCATCTACTTCATCGCAAATTTCAACGCAAACTTTACCAATCCAACCCATAATTACCTCCAGCAGCCGTCATTCCCGCGCAGGCGGGAATCCACTTTTGAATTTCGGCAACTGTTTTTGAATATCTGTTTCTTAGGGTTTCCGATGGATTCCCGCCTGCGCGGGAATGACGGCAGAAAAATATCCCGTCGGATACAGTTATCCCAACCTACACCGACAACCAAAAATCGTCTGAAACCCACCGTAGCGTGGGCTTCGCCCACGAACCCCACAAATATAGTGGATTAACTTTAAACCAGTACG
>NZ_KV789613.1:9196-38340 GCF_001807625.1 Neisseria sp. HMSC03D10 | reverse complement strand
GTCCTGATTTAAATTTAATCCACTATACAAAAAGGTCGTCTGAAACCCAACTTTCAGACGACCTTCTTTCTAATCCCATCTACTTCATCGCAGCCTTCAACGCAAACGCTGCCAGCAGTGCGCCGAAGCGGTATTTGCGCGGAATGGCGAGTCCTGCCGTTTTATACAGCAGGCTTGTCTGCGTCAGCTCGTTGCCCAAATCCAGCAGCTTCATCAGCGTGTCCGACTTGCGCTCTTCCTGTTCCTTCAATTTACGCTGTTTCAAATACGATGCCTCAATCCTCAGGCGGACGAGTTTGGCTTCCAGTTGCAGCAGTTCGCGTGCTTCATCGCGTTCCGTTTTATTCATCGCCCCCTCCTTCCTGCATATCTTGACCGCGCAGGCAGGCGATGTCTGCCCGGATGTCCTGCAAGGTTGCCGCGATTTGGTTGTTTTGGCTGCGCCAGTCTTTTGACACTTTACCGAACAAAATTGCAATGACAATTAGGCTGAGGGCGGTTATCCCGAAAAATACCCATATAGCCGCGGTATCCGACAACGCGCGGTTTAGTCCAAAAAGCAGGCTGATGAATGCAATCAGCAGCAATATGCCCGATACGACCAGCCATATGATGATGCGGAACACGTTTTCCGCCTGCTCCGCCAAATCCAGATTCAAAATCTGCAACCGCAGCAAAAGCAAATCGATACCTTGATTCAGCAGCGTTTTCGTATGTTCGATATTTTGTCTGATACCCATATTCCGATTTCCCTGATTGCTCCGAAACGGACAATCCGAAGGCTTTGGGGTCGTCTGAAACCTTTGCCGCCCCTCATAAGCAAACGCCGCCGGAACAAGACTTCTAAAAATCGTGTCCGGACGGCATTCCTGTTTGACCGATTATCGGCGGTTCAGCAAGACGCCGACGACCAAGCCTGCCAGTGCAGCAAAGCCCATTGCGTAATAAGGTTTGTCGTGTACGGCTGCATCGGCTTGGCGTGCGCCGCGTTTGATGCGGTCACCCGCTTCTTCTCCAAACTCGGCAAAGCGTTTTTTGCCTTCTTTGAAACGCTCTTCTGCCAATTCTTCAAATTCGTCGTATTTTTCGCGCGCGCGGTCGGCATGATGTCTGATGCGCTCGCCTGCTTCGTCTTCAAAACGATACAAACGCTCTTTGGCGGCTTCGAGTTTTTCCTGCAATTTGGCTTTGGCTTTTTTACCTTCTTCCGAGCCGGCTTCCACGCCTTTGGTGTACAGCTCTTCGACATCGTTCATTACATCTTGAATGTCTTTCAACAAAGCTTCTTTGCGGGATTCAAAATCATGTTTTTTCATTACCTTCTCCTTGATGTCCATATGGGTGAAATAACAGATTATTCATCTGTTAACTGATTATAACCCCTTTACACTTCTTCTCAAGTCAATTCGGCTAAAGTTGGTTTGAAAACATGTAAAGATTAACGCTAGAGATAAAAAGGTCGTCTGAAAACCTGTTTCCAAGTTTTCAGACGACCTTTCGGTTTTTCAGTCAAAACGACTAAGCGTTATTACGCCAAGCCTTTTGCTTTCAACACTTCCAGCATGGTGCTGCCCAATTCGGCAGGGCTGCGGGTGTAGGCGATGCCGGCTTTTTCGAAAGCGGCAAATTTTTCTTCCGCAGTACCCTTGCCGCCGGAGATAATCGCACCGGCGTGGCCCATGCGTTTGCCTTTAGGAGCGGTAACACCTGCGATGTAACCTACAACAGGTTTGGTTACGTTGGATTGGATGTATTCGGCTGCTTCTTCTTCCGCAGTACCGCCGATTTCACCGATCATGATGATGGCGTCGGTATCTGGGTCTTCTTGGAAGAGTTTCAGCGCGTCGATTTGGTTCATACCCGGAATCGGGTCGCCGCCGATACCGATACAGGTTGATTGACCCAAGCCCAGTTTGGTAGTTTGTGCCACGGCTTCGTAAGTCAATGTACCGGAACGGGAAATGATGCCGATACGGCCAGGTTGGTGGATATGGCCCGGCATAATGCCGATTTTGCACTCGCCCGGAGTAATCACGCCCGGGCAGTTAGGGCCGACCAAACGTGTGCCGTTGCCGTTGGTTTCCAAATAGCGTTTGGCTTTGAGCATGTCCAGAGTCGGCACGCCTTCGGTAATCACAACCACCAAGCCTACGCCGGAATCAACGGCTTCAACGATAGAATCCAACACAAACGGAGCCGGAACGTAAATCACGGATGCGTCCGCGCCGGTTTCTTTAACGGCTTCTTTCATGGTGTTGAACACGGGCAGGTTCAGGTGGGTTTGGCCGCCTTTGCCCGGGGTAACGCCGCCGACGACTTTAGTGCCGTAAGCCAGAGCTTGTTCGGAGTGGAAAGTACCGTTTTTACCGGTGAAACCTTGAACCAATACTTTGGTGTCTTTATTAATCAATACGCTCATTCTTTTCTCCTTAGGCGTTTACGGCTGCGACAATTTTTTCGGCTGCGTCATTCAGGCCGTCGGCGGAAGTCAGTTTCAGACCTGATTCGTTCAGGATTTTCGCGCCGAGTTCGGCGTTGTTGCCTTCCAAACGGACAACGACAGGAACGTCAACGTTGATTTCTTTAACGGCTGCCACAATGGCTTCCGCAATCATGTCGCAACGGACGATACCGCCGAAGATGTTGATCAATACGCCTTTGACGGATTTGTCTTCGAGAATCAGTTTGAACGCTTCAACCACGCGCTCTTTAGTCGCGCCGCCGCCTACGTCGAGGAAGTTGGCAGGTTGGCCGCCTTTGAGTTTGATGATGTCCATGGTTGCCATCGCCAAACCTGCGCCATTCACCATACAGCCGATGTTGCCTTCCAGCGCAACGTAGTTCAGGTCGAATTCGGAGGCTTTCAGCTCGCGTTCGTTTTCTTGAGATTTGTCGCGCAATTCGGCGATTTTCGGCAGGCGGTAGAGCGCGTTGCTGTCGATACCGATTTTGCCGTCCACGCAGGCCAGCGCGCCGTTTTCGCGGACTGCCAGCGGGTTCACTTCAAACAGAGCGAAGTCGTTTTCGACAAACGCTTTGTACGCGCCGGTCATCAGTTTGACGAACTCGTTGATTTGTTTGTCTTTCAAGCCCAGTTGGAACGCCACTTCACGCGCTTGGCAAGGTTGCAGGCCGACCAGCGGGTCAACGGTTACTTTGAAGATTTTTTCAGGGGTTTCGGCGGCAACTTTTTCGATTTCCACACCGCCTTCGGTCGAAGCCATGAACGTAATGCGACGGGTAGAACGGTCGACCACCGCGCCCAAATACAGCTCGGTTTGCACCGGATACATGTCTTCGCAAACCAAAACGCTGTTGACCGGCTGACCGTTGGCATCGGTTTGATAAGTAACCAGATTGGTACCAATCAGGCTTTCTGCCACTTCTTTGGCTTCTTCACGGCTTTTGACGACTTTTACGCCGCCCGCTTTACCGCGTCCGCCTGCGTGGACTTGGGCTTTGACGACAGCAAATTTGCCGCCCAGTTTGTCGTAAGCGGCTGCGGCTTCCTCGCCGTTGTGTGCCAAAATACCGCCTTGCACAGGCAAGCCGTAGCCTGCCAGCAGTTCTTTAGCCTGATACTCGTGTAGATTCATGGATTTCTCCTTTAGATTAGTGGAATGCCCTGAGACTGCCCATAAATGGCAACCCCGTGCGTTTCAGACGACCTTTCGGCGGTCGGAAAATCGTCGTTTCACTTGCTGAACGGCAACCACATCCGCGCAAGCAGATACATGATTGCGCCGCCGCCCCCGAGGATAAAAAAGACGATGCCTTTTTTACGCGAATTCGGGCAGAGCAGGTAAACGGCAAGGCTGAAACTGATAAACAACAATGCCACGCGCCAAACCAATTCTTTGTCTTTGAAGCGGTTGAGCGTATAAGTTTCGGTCATCATCACATACATTTGCCACAACGCGGCCATACACATGCTGATGATGCCCATCGGTATAAACAGGATACCGATTACTTCTTTATTCATAATCAAATGCTGTCTGTGAATGTGTCGCCGATTATATAGTAGATTCTGCTTAAATCGTCATTCCGGCCAGGGAACAATAGCAACTGATACGCTCTATTTTCTCTCTATACCTATCGGAACATTGCTTCCGAACATTCATCTTTCCGAAAAGGTCGTCTGAAAAAGTTTCAGACGACCTTTTATGCTTTACTTGACCTCATCAGCCGTGCAAAGCGCGTTTGTCGGCGGCCAGTGCGGCTTCGTGAACCACTTCGGACAAGGTCGGATGGGCATGAATGATGCGGGCGATGTCTTCGCTGCTGGCGAAGAATTCGAGCGCAGTGACGCCTTCAGTAACCAATTCGCTGACGACCGGACCGATCATGTGTACGCCCAAGATGCGGTCGGTTTTGGCATCTGCCAACACTTTGACCGTACCTTTGGCTTTACCCATTGCCAACGCGCGACCGTTTGCGCCGAAGCCGGAAGTGCCTTTTTTGTATTCCACGCCTTCGGCTTTGAGCTGCTCTTCGGTTTTACCGACCCAAGCGATTTCGGGATCGGTGTAAATCACGAACGGTACGCTGTTGAAGTCGATATGCGGTTTCTGTCCGGCGATGCGCTCGGCAACAGCAACGCCTTCGTCGCTGGCTTTGTGCGCCAGCATCGGGCCGCGAACCACGTCGCCGATTGCCCAGACATTAGGCAGGTTGGTGCGGCATTCGCCGTCCACTTTGATAAAGCCGCGCTCGTCTTTTTCCAAGCCGACGGCTTCGGCGTTCAAGCCTTTAGTATTCGGAATACGGCCGATGGCGACGATGAGTTTGTCGAAGACTTCGGTTTTGGCTTCGCCTGCGGCAGTTTGGTAGGCAACGGACACGCCTTTGCCTTCAGATTTGATGTCGCCGATTTTCACGCCCAGTTCGATGTTCAGGCCCTGCTCTTTGGTGAAATATTTGAAGGCTTCTTTGGCGATTTGCTGGTCGGCGGCGGCAAGGAAAGTCGGCATGGCTTCGAGGATGGTGACCTGCGAACCGACGCGGTTCCACACCGAACCCATTTCCAAACCAATCACGCCCGAACCGATAACGCCCAGTTTGGCGGGCACTTCGGTCAGGTTCAATGCGCCTTCGTTGTCCAAAACGTTTACATTGTCGATGGCAACCTGCGGCAGCGGACGCGGCACGGAGCCGGTCGCTACGATGACGTGTTTGGCTTCGATAACGGTTTTTTCGCCTTTGTTATCGACTTCGATTTGGTAGGCATCGCCGTTTTTGCCGGCAAATGAAGCCGTACCGAACAGGCTGGTTACTTTGTTTTTTTGGAACAGGAATTTCACGCCACCGGTAAGCTTGGTTACGATAGCGTCTTTGCGCGCAATCATTTTCGCCGCGTCGAATTTGATGTCGCCGACGCTGATGCCGTGTTCGGCAAAATCATGCTGCGCAGCATGGAAATGTTCGCTGGATTGCAACAGGGCTTTGGAAGGAATGCAGCCGACGTTCAGGCAGGTACCGCCCAGCGCGGGCGCGTCGCCTGCTTTGTTGACGCCTGCATCGACACAGGCGGTTTTGAAACCCAGTTGGGCGGCGCGGATGGCGGCAACGTATCCGCCGGGACCTGCGCCGATGACTACTACATCGTATTGAGACATGTGAAAAATCCTTTGTTGTTTGATATTTTTGCCGCAGGAAAACCTTCAGCAAAAGTTTATCCACTATATTTTGCATGAGAGGTCGTCTGAAAACGCGGCTTCAACAAAATTAAAACTTATTCTGCCTTTTTCAGAGTGCGAAGCCTGCTCACAGGCACGACCTATTCAAATTTCAGCCCGATTGGTTCGGACGCATCAGCGGCGGCAGGAATGCGGACTGTATTCCCTGACTTCCTGTCCGGTAAAATTGTTGTAAACGCGCACGGTAGCGTGCGGATAACGTTTGCACAAAACGCTGCGGGCGACGGGAATGCCTGCTTTGTTGCTGTCCATTTCAAAACGCTTGTTCAACATTCTGCCGCGCGCATCATAAGCGTTGACGGAATATTCCTTGCCTTCGAATGCGGCACACGCGCCAAGCAGGGAAACGACAGCCAAAAGCGGAAACAGGGAGATGGGTTTCATGGATACGCTCCTATGGATTTTCAAGCGTTTGCTTCTGCACGAAAAATGGCAGCAACAAACTTTCTCCCTTAGATTTCAAACATCCTGCTGTTTTCAGACGACCTTTTTCGTTTCAAGGTCGTCTGAAAGCCAGTAAGCAGCCCGATTTCAAACTGCTCTGTTTTTATCCGCTTTATATCCCTTTGGCGGCGTTTACAGATCCAACAACAGGCGTGCCGGATCTTCCAGCGCGTCTTTGATGGCAACCAAAGTCAGCACGGCTTCGCGGCCGTCGATGATGCGGTGGTCGTAAGAGAGTGCCAGATACATCATCGGACGGACGACAACTTGGCCGTTTTCCACGACTGCGCGCTCTTTGGTCGCGTGCATACCCAAAATGGCGGATTGCGGCGGATTGATAATCGGGGTGGACATCATTGAACCGAACGTACCGCCGTTGGTAATACTGAACGTACCGCCGGTCAAATCTTCCAGCGCGATTTTACCGTCTTTGGCTTTTTTGGCGTAATCAACGATGGCTTGTTCGATGTCGGCAATACTCATTTGGTCGGCATCTCGCAGAATCGGAACGACCAGACCGCGCGGGCTGCCGATAGCGATACCGATGTCGAAGTAACCGTGATAAACGATGTCGCTGCCGTCAACGGAGGCATTGACCACCGGATATTTTTTCAGCGCGGCAACGGCTGCTTTGACGAAGAAAGACATGAAGCCGAGTTTGACGCCGTGTTCTTTCTCGAATTTTTCTTTGTATTTCGCACGCAAGTCCATGATGGGTTTCATGTTGACTTCGTTGAACGTAGTCAGAATCGCGTTTTCTTGTTGCGAAGCCAAGAGACGTTCGGCAACACGGGCGCGTAGGCGGCTCATCGGAACGCGTTGTTCCGGACGTGCACCCGCGGGAACAGGTGCAGGTACAGACGCGACAGCGGGTGCGGCAGCAGGTTTGGCGGTAGCGTTTTGCACGTCTTCTTTCAAGACGCGACCGTCACGACCGGAACCTTGCAGCGCGTTCACATCCACGCCGGTTTCGGCTGCCAGTTTGGCGGCAGCAGGCATGGCGGCATTGGTTTGCGCAGCGGCGGGAGCGGCTTCAGGTGCAGGCGCGGCGGCTGGGGCTTCAGCAGAAGCGGAAGCGGTTGCTGCGGTGTCGATGCGTGCCAATACTTGTTCGGCGGCAACGGTTTCGCCGTTTTGGGCAATGATTTCAACCAATACACCGGCTTGTGGGGAAGGTACTTCCAAAACCACTTTGTCGGTTTCGATGTCAATCAGGATTTCGTCGCGCGCTACGGCTTCGCCGACTTTTTTCTTCCATTCCAAGAGCGTGCCTTCGGATACGCTTTCGGACAGCATGGGTACTTTTACATCAATAATCATTTTGTGTCTCCGGATGGTCGTTGGTTTTCAGACGACCTGTTGTGTGTTATCTCTTTTGTTTGGTAGGCGTTCTGTCTGGAGTGTTTCATTCGGAACGCCGCACCGTATTGCGTTACAGCGTCATTGCGTCTTCAACCAGTTGTTTCAGCTGGGCGACGTGTTTGCTCATATAGCCGACGGCTGGCGATGCGCTGCTCGGACGACCGGCATAAGACAGTTTTTGGCTTTCGCCGATAACGTCTTCCAAGCGGTGGCGGATTTGGTAGAACGCACCTTGGTTTTTCGGCTCTTCTTGTGCCCAAACCACGGATTTCGCGTTCGGATATTTCGCCAACTCTGCACGCACCTCGTCGTATGGGAACGGATAAAGCTGCTCGACGCGGACGATGGCGACATCGTTTTCCAGTTTGCGCTCGGCACGGCCTGCTTCCAAATCGTAGTAAACCTGTCCGGCACACAGAATCACGCGTTTCACGCTTTCATTGTTGCCACCCTCGGCGGTATCGCCGATGACGGGACGGAAGCGCGAACCTTCGGTAAAGTTTTCCAGCGGACTCATCGCGCCTTTGAAGCGCAACAGGCGTTTGGACATGAAAATCACCAGCGGTTTGCGGTACGAACCCAAGACTTGGCGTTGCAGCAGGTGGAACATTTGCGACGCTTCGGACGGCATGATGATTTGCATATTGTGTTCGGAACACAATTGCAACCAGCGTTCTACGCGGCCGGATGAGTGTTCCGGGCCCTGACCGTCGTAACCGTGCGGCAGGATGGTGGTCAGACCGCAGAGACGGCCCCATTTGGTTTCGCCGGACGACAGGAATTGGTCGATGGTCACTTGCGCGCCGTTGGCAAAGTCGCCGAACTGCGCTTCCCAAATGGTCAGTTTGTCGGGCGCGGAGCAGGCAAAACCGTATTCGAACGCCATGACCGCTTCTTCATTCAAGATGGAGTCAATGACGAGGAATTCGCCTGCGCCTTCGCCCATATTGCGCAGCGGTACATAAGTGCCGTCATCCCATTTTTCGCGTTTTTGGTCGTGCAATACGGCATGGCGGTGTGAGAACGTACCGCGTCCGGAGTCTTCGCCGGAAATGCGCACGCCGTGGCCTTTGGTGACCAGGCTGGCGTATGCGAGGGTTTCCGCCATACCCCAGTCAATCGGCTGACTGCCCGCAGCCATGCCTTTGCGCGCTTCGAGCACGCGTTTGGCAGTCGGATGCAGTGCAAAGCCTTCGGGAACGGCGGTAAATTTCTCGGCAAGACGCTCGATGTCGGCAGCGGGCAGGCCGGTTTCCACATCTTCGCGCCAGTCTTTACCTTGGTATTTGCTCCAGTCGATTTGCGTACGTTGGAAGTTGCTCAACGTCGTTTGCTCGACATGTTCGCCTTTGTCCAAAGCATCGCGGTAGGCTTGGATATAGCCGTCGGCTTCTGCCTGCGTTACCACGCCTTCTGCAATCAGTTGCTCAGTGTACAAAGCACGCGCACCGGGGTGTTGCGATACTTTTTTGTACATCATCGGCTGGGTCAGGGTCGGATCGTCGCCCTCGTTGTGGCCCCATTTGCGGTAGCAGACGACATCGATCACGATGTCTTTGTTGAATTTCTTACGGTAGTCCAAAGCGGCTTGGATGGCGAAGCAAACGCGTTCCGGATCGTCGCCGTTGACATGGATGACCGGAGCGGAAACCATTTTCGCCACGTCGGTACAATGCACGGTCGAACGGGTGTCGCGGGTATCGGAGGTGGTAAAGCCGATTTGGTTGTTGATGACGATGTGGACCGTACCGCCGGTGGTGTAGCCGCGCGTTTTGGACAGGTTGAACGTTGCTTGGTTGACACCCAGTCCGACAAATGCAGAGTCGCCGTGAATCAATACGGGCAATACTTTGTCGCGGCCGTTTTCGCCCAGGCGTTTTTGTTTGGCGCGTGCAGAACCTTCAACGACAGGATTCACGATTTCCAAATGCGACGGATTGAACGCCAAAGAAACGTGCATCGGACCGTTCGGCGTAGCGATGTCGGAGCTGAAACCCATGTGGTATTTTACGTCGCCGCTGGGCAGCTTGATTTCGGCACGGCCTTCAAATTCGGCAAACAAATCGCCCGGTTTCTTGCCCAAAATGTTGACCAAGACATTCAGACGACCTCGGTGTGCCATACCGATGATGACTTCTTCGACGCCGTCTTTACCTGCGTTTTGAATCAGGTAATTCAGACCGGCAATCACGCTCTCGCCGCCTTCTACGCCGAAGCGTTTCTGACCGACATATTTGGTATGCAGGTAACGCTCCAAAGTCTCGGCAGCGGTCATTTCTTTCAGGATGCGGCGTTTCTGTTCGGCGCTGTAACTCGGGGTGGACAGCACATCCTCAAAATAATTGCGCAACCAGCGGCGTTCTTCTGTATTGGGAATGTAGATGTATTCCAATGCGAGGTGACCGCAGTAGGTTTGTTTGAGGTTGCTGATGATTTGGGACAGAGGCAGCTTGCTTTGGCCGGAAAAATCGCCCTCGCCCATATTGAACTGAACCGCCATATCGGCATCATTCAGTCCGTGGAATTTGGGATCGAGGGCTTCAATGTTGCGTGGCGGGATACGTTTGAGCGGGTCAAGCTGGGCAGCACCCACACCTTGAATACGGTAAGCAGAAATCAACCGCAATACACCGACCTGTTTCTTCATCATGGCTTCATCCATACCGCCGGCAATAGCCGCTGTCGATTTGGTTTTTGCCAAATTAGCGAAGGATTCACGGATCGGAGCATGGGCGATATCAACATCCGCCGCACCAGGCTGCTTGCTTAAGTCGGTGAAATACTGCTTCCATTTTTCATCGACCGAATTGGGGTTTTCCAGGAAATTCTCATACAACTCCTCGATGTAGGGAGCATTTGAACCGAACAGATAAGAAAAATTGAGTTTTTCATCCATCATGACGCGAGCTCTTTTCTTTAAAATATAAACAAAGGGTAGAATTCCATGTGTTTCAACGGAATCCATGCCGTTTGAAATGACACTTCATTCTACCCTATTTCCAGCCAAATTACTTGTATCTGTTTCGTTTGCTGCAGACAAACTTATTTAAAAAAACTATTCGGCTTTCTCAAATGAAGTTCCGACAACATATTAATATACTGATTTTCAGCGTTTATCCGCCGGTACATAATCACGACGTACGGCACCGGTATAAAGTTGGCGCGGACGGCCGATTTTCAGCGAAGGATCGCCAATCATTTCATGCCAGTGCGAAATCCAGCCCACGCTGCGTGACAGGGCAAAGATGACGGTAAACATTTCGGTCGGAATGCCCAGCGCGGACAGGACGATACCGGAGTAGAAGTCGACGTTGGGGTACAGTTTGCGCTCCACGAAGAACGGGTCTTTCAGGGCAATTTGTTCCAATTCCATTGCCAGCTTGAATTTCGGACTGTCTTCCAAGCCCAATTCTTTCAGCACTTCATAACAGGTCTCGCGCATGATGCTGGCGCGCGGATCCATATTGCGGTACACGCGGTGTCCGAAGCCCATCAGGCGGTATTTACGCTGTTTCACGCCTTCCATATATTCGGCAACACGGGATACATCGCCGATTTCGTCCAACATTTTCAAGACGGCTTCGTTCGCGCCGCCGTGGGATGCACCCCACAGACAGGCAATACCGGCAGCGATACAGGCAAACGGGTTCGCACCTGAAGAACCTGCCAGACGGACGGTCGAAGTCGATGCGTTTTGCTCGTGGTCGGCATGAAGGATAAAGATGCGGTCAAGCGCGCGTGCCAATACGGGATTGGGTTTGTAGTCTTCACATGGTGTGGCAAACATCATGTGCATGAAATTTTCGGAATAAGAGAGGTTGTTTCTCGGATAATTGAACGGCAGACCGTTGGAATAGCGGTAGCACATCGCCGCAATCGTCGGAATTTTGGAAATCAGACGGTAAATTGCGATTTTGCGGTGTTCGGGGTTCGTAATGTCCAGACTGTCTTGATAGAACGCAGACAATGCACCAACCACGCCGACCATCATCGCCATCGGATGCGCATCGCGACGGAAGCCGCGGAAGAACCAAGTCAGCTGTTCATGCACCATCGTATGACGGCGGACGGTATTGTCAAATTCTGCCTTTTGCTCAGGCGTCGGCAGTTCGCCGTAAATCAGCAGGTAGCAGACTTCCAAATAATCGGATTTTTCGGCGAGTTGTTCGATGGGATAACCACGGTAATACAGCAGACCTTTGTCGCCGTCGATATAAGTGATTTTGGATTCGCAGCTTGCTGTTGAAACGAACCCGGGGTCGAATGAGAATAAGCCTGTGTTTTTCGTCAGTGCGCGGATATCGACCACGTCATGACCGATGCTCGCTTCCAATACGGGCAGTTCTAAATCCTCTTGATTGGGTACGTTGAGTTTAATTGATTTGGACATATTTATCGCTCCTTTGTAGGTTGGGGCTTTCGTTGCTGCCTATGCAGCACGGTCTTTATTTTCAGACGACCTCCGTATCCTAGAAATCCGCCGAAAGGCAGGCGGATTTCCAATACGTCAAGCTCGTCTGATTTTTTCAAGCATGGGGATAAGGTGTTCCTTGTCTGTCGCCGAATGTCCGTTGATCAGGGCAAGAAGCTCCTGATCTTGAAACTCAAGGATTTCGGAAAACTCGGACAGCTCTTTATCGCTCAAATGCTCGAATTCTTTTTCCATAAACCTGCCGAAAATCAAATCTAACTCCAATAATCCCCGGCGGGTTTGAAAACGGATTTTCCGTTTGGCAATATCGTCAAAAACCATCATTTCTTAAACGGCTCGTTTCAACATAATTTCTTTAATCTTACCGATGGCACGGGTCGGATTCAAGTGTTTAGGGCATACGTCCACGCAGTTCATGATGGTATGGCAGCGGAACAGGCGATACGGGTCGTTCAAATTATCCAAACGCTCGTTGGTGATGGTATCGCGGCTGTCGGCAATGAAGCGGTAGGCATTCAGCAAACCGGACGGACCGACGAATTTGTCGGGATTCCACCAGAACGACGGGCAGGCAGTCGAGCAGCAGGCGCACAAAATACATTCGTACAAGCCGTCCAGCTCTTTACGCTCTTCCTGAGTTTGCAGACGCTCTTTGTCGGCATCGATCGGATTGTCGTTGACGACATAAGGTTTGATGGAGTGGTATTGTTTGAAGAACTGGGTCATGTCCACAATCAGGTCGCGGATGACAGGCAGACCGGGCAGCGGGCGGATTTTGACAGGTTGTTTCAAACCTCGTAAGTCAGTCAAACATGCCAAGCCGTTTTTGCCGTTGATGTTCATACCGTCAGAACCGCAAATACCTTCGCGGCAGGAACGGCGGAAAGACAGGGTGTCGTCTTGCGCTTTCAGGCGCACCAGCGCGTCCAAAAGTTTGACGTCGGTAGGTTCCAGTTCCAACTCGTAACGTTGCATATATGGTTTGGCATCAACATCCGGATTGTAACGGTAAATTTCAAAACTCATTTTTTCCATGAGAAGTGTTCCTTTTCTCATAAACCGCCTGATGGTTTTATGTTATGGGTTCAGGCTGTTCAGTGTGGTGGTGTATTTGATTTTCAGACGACCCCTTGTGATACAGAGGTCGTCTGAAAACGCATCAGTAAACGCGCTTGGCCGGTTTGATGTATTCCACGCTCAAAGGCTGGGTGTGCACCGGTTTGTAGGACAAGGTATTGGTATCTGAATGATACAGCGTGTGTTTCATCCAGTTTTCGTCATCGCGCTCAGGATGGTCGTCTGAAGCGTGCGCGCCGCGTGATTCTTTACGTGCTTCGGCAGACACCAAAGTCGCTTTTGCCACTTCAATCAGATTATCCAATTCCAAAGCTTCGATACGCGCGGTATTCCACACTTTGCTCTTGTCTTTGATTTCAGTACGCTTCACACGCTCGGCAATCGCCATAATTTCTCGAACGCCTTTGCTGAGAATCTCATCGGTACGGAACACACCGGCGTGCAGTTGGACAGAGCGTTGCAGTTCACGGCGCAATGCATCAACGTTTTCGCCGCCGGTTTGGTTATCCAAGCGTTCGATACGTTGACGGGTCAGCTCGCCGGCATCGGCAGGCAGCGGTTTCCAATCGCTTTGCTCTTTGATGAATTTAATCATGCTGTCGCCGGCAGCTTTACCGAACACCACCAAGTCCAACAGAGAGTTGGTACCTAAACGGTTCGCACCGTGCACAGAAGCACAAGCGCACTCGCCCGCTGCGTACAGACCTTTCACCGGCACTTCATATTCGTCGCCTTGCGGAACAACGACTTCGCCGTGGTAGTTGGTCGGAATACCGCCCATCATGTAGTGGGTAGTCGGCACAACGGGAATCGGATCTTTAATCGGGTCGATACCGGCAAACTGAATGGAAATCTCGCGGATGCCCGGCAGTTTTTCCATAATTTTTTCGGCACCGATATGGTCGATTTTCAGCAATACATGGTCTTTGTTTTTGCCACAGCCTCGACCTTCGTAGATTTCCATCGCCATCGCGCGAGAAACTACGTCGCGCGAAGCCAAGTCTTTTACGGTCGGCGCATAGCGTTCCATAAAGCGTTCGCCGTCAGCATTCAACAGAATACCGCCCTCACCGCGTACGCCTTCGGTAATCAACACGCCTGCACCTGCCACGCCGGTCGGGTGGAATTGCCAGAACTCCATATCTTCCAACGGAATGCCTGCACGGGCGCAAATACCCAAACCGTCGCCGGTGTTCATATAGGCATTGGTAGAAGAAGCATAAATACGACCTCCGCCGCCAGTAGCAAACATCACGGCTTTAGCATGGAAAATGTAAACTTCGCCGGTTTCCATTTCCATGGCGGTCACACCGACGACGTCGCCGTTTTCATCACGAATCAAATCTTGCGCCGTCCATTCCACAAAGAATTGCGTATTGGCACGGACGTTTTGTTGATACAAAGTATGCAGCATTGCATGACCTGTACGGTCGGCAACCGCGCAGGCACGTTCTACCGCGCGTTTACCGTGTTCGGCAGTATGGCCGCCGAAAGGGCGTTGATAAATTTTGCCGCTTTCCACGCGGTCAAAAGGCATACCCATGTGTTCCAACTCAATCACCGCTTCAGGCGCGGCGCGACACATAAACTCAATCGCGTCTTGGTCGCCCAGCCAGTCGGAACCTTTCACGGTATCGTACATGTGCCAGTCCCAACGGTCTTCCTGCACATTACCCAGCGAAGCGGAAATACCGCCCTGCGCCGCTACAGTATGCGAACGGGTCGGGAACACTTTAGACAAAACGGCACAATTCAGACCGGATTTGGATAATTGGAGGGCTGCGCGTAAACCTGCACCACCACCGCCGACAATCACGGCATCAAACTTGCGAACAGGAAAACCCATACTTACCCCCAAATTACTTTAATTGAATACACCAAGCAGCCGACCAGCCAAACGATGGTGGCAACCTGCAAAAACAAACGCACGCCGAAGGGTTTGATATAGTCCATCCACAAATCGCGGATACCCACCCAAGCGTGCAAAAATACGGCGATAAAGCTAACCTGGGTGAACACTTTCACCCAAACTTGATCGAAAAATGCCTGCCAAGCCGAATATTCTTTAGGCAAGGTAAACAGAATCACTAAAAGCGCGACGGTATAGATCAACATGATAACCGCAGTCGCACGCTGCATCGCCCAATCGCGCAAACCGTAATGGGCACCGGTCAATTTACGCTCTACCATAACAACGCTCCCAAAACGACGGTCAACACCAGCGCGGCAGCAAACACCAATTTGGCGGTATTGCGCGCAGTATTCAGCTCAAGGCCTTTGTGTGCATCCAAAAATAAAAAACGGATACCGGCGAGAAAATGGTGCAGATAAGCCCATAACACGCCGATTAAAATCAACTTGACCAAAGGATTGGAAACGATGGCACGGTAAGTTTCAAACGCCGACTCGCGGCTCAACGTACCGGACAGGAGATACAGCAAAACGGGAAGCATTATAAATAACCCTACCCCGCTGATGCGGTGCAAGATGGAGACAATTCCCGGTATAGGCAACCGTATATTGGGAATCTCCAAAAAGACAGGACGCGGTTTGACGGACATAGCCAGTTCCTCTGTATTTTTTATCAGCTCAAAACCAATAACTCAAATTACATCGAGTTACATAAACTATAATTTACCTGTTTTATCCGATTTTGAACAGTCTAATTTATAAACAATCTAATAAATTTTACCAAAAAACATCATAAACTGTACCAATAACAATAAACATCTCTATTAATACTTAAACCAACATTTTTTCCACTACCGCTTAATCAGTTTCGCATAATCTCACACCATCAAAATAGTATTAATATCTTGTTTCTTGTGATAAAAATATGAATTAATATCATTTACCAACGCATCCACAAGCAAAACAACCATAACCTTATGGGATAAAACGTTGCATTCAAAACAAAATTTCAACAGGCAACTTTTCAGACGACTCTCTTATTTTTCTATTACAAAACTGCAATATTTTAGTGAATAAAGATTTGCGTCATACGTCATATCGATGATGTGATTTCTACTAATGCCTTCAAAAAGACAGCGCTGCAACCATAGCGGAATGATACGGGCTTCAGACAAACAGCTGATTGACGCTATTCATAAATTAAATAACACAGCTGAAGTGCTGAAGTAGATCTCATTGCAAATAAAAGTGCGGTTAAAACGTTCAACATTTTTAACCGCACTTTTTGTTTCTAACAATTAACCTATTTAATCACGCCACACGCCATACGCGCACCGCCACCACCAAGCGGAGCAGGATGATCGGAATGATTGTCGCCACCAACGTGGATCATAATAGAATGACCACGAACTTCATTAAGGTGTTTGATGCGTGGCGCAAGAACCGGATTGGTGGCTGTGCCGTCGTGCAATACGGTTAATGCAGGCAAATCGCCTAAGTGGGCATCATCTTGCCATGGGAAACCGTGTTTTTTGGTTTCTTTCGGATCCCAGTGACCGCCGGCACCCAAGCCTGCAGTCAGTTTACCGTCTTTTTCCTTCGGCTCACAGCTTGGGTTTTGGTGAATGTGAAAGCCATGCAAGCCGGCTTCTAATCCTCTTAAGTTTGGCGTAAAGACCAAACCGTACTTGGATTCGGTAATCGTTACAGTGCCTACATCTTTATTACCATTAACCGGGTCAAGTTGTTGCACTTTCACTTTAATAGAAGCACCGGCAGGTGTCATGTGGTCATGTTTGTGTTCATGCGCATTGACCACTCCCGCAGCACAGATTGCACTGATACCAACAGCTACGAGTGTTTTAAATTTCATTTATATCTCCTTTTTATGTCAAATTTATGTCAAATTTATGTCAAGGCCCCTTTGTATTCTAAACAAAATGGGGAGTAAATCGAGTATTTTTAAGATGTTATTAGCTATCAAAGCCATTTGATTTTTCTATCTTTTCCATTAATCGAAATAATATTTATTTATAATATGAAACAGCTACGATAAAGAAGTAGTCAACCATAATTTTGCCTCGTTTAGGCAAAACTGACATTTCTTTGCCTTACTCCGCTTTATACTGTGCCCGCATTACGGCAAACCCTTTCCACTCAATTACTGCGAGGCTTGTTATGAAACATTCCGAAGAAAAACAATACACCCAGTCTTCCGATCCGGAAAACTTTATCCCAAAATTCAGAAGGCGTAATTTGGACAAAACGGGCTTTCTCAACAAACTCGCCCGTTTTGCAGGCCGGTTGGGCGAGCCCATCGTACGCCAGTTGTATGCACTGTATTATCTTTGGGACTCCCCTCACACCCCCAGACGCGCCAAGATGATTATCGTCGGCGCATTGGTTTACTTCCTCAGCCCTATCGACAGCATTCCCGATTTGCTGGGTCCTTTGGGATTCAGCGACGACATTGCCGTTATTACTTTGGTGTACAGCCAGATGAAAACTTATCTGACGGAAGACATCAAAGAGCGGGCAAGACTGGCAACCGAGAAGCTGCTGCGTAAAACATCATAAATATCAGCATCCAAAACAAAAGGTCGTCTGAAAATTTTCAGACGACCTTTTGTTTGAAATGAGAAACTTATTTCAACGGAGTCATGTTCATGACTTCCATCAGGAAGTTGGTAAATGCCGGATTAGAAGGCTTGTTACCCATATTTTTCCAGCGTTGCTGCCATCCGCGCAGGGCGTTTTGGATATACAGTTTGGATTGTTCGGTATTGATTTCGCCTCGTTGGCTGTCAACGGCAGAACGCAGATAAACCTCATATACGCTGTCATCCACGACATTACGGCCGACAAGCTGGATACGGAACTTGTTCAGATATTGGGCAGCTTGAACTTTGGTCATTTTTCCTTGGCTGACCTGATAGCTCAAACGCGTCGCCTCATCGCGGATTTTTGAAACATCACTCCAATGCGAAGAAGCCAAACTGAACGCCGCAGATTTTTCACCCTTAGTCGTTTTAACATTAGGCTTAACATTAGTCGGACGGACAGGCACTTCTTGCAAGCTTGGGACATAAATGGTCTCACAACCGGCAAGTGCCGCCAACGCAAATAAGATGGGAATATATTTTTTCATGTCTACCATTATAATCAGGATTATCCAGATAACCAAATTCTATATCAATCTGACTTTTTCTGTTGACTGAATTACAACAACTTTCGCCTTACATTCCAATCTTTACACGATATGGTGGTTTATAGTGGACTAACCTTTAAACCAGTACGGCGTTGCCTCGCCTTGCCGTACTATCTGTACTGTCTGCAGCCTTGTCCTGATTTAAATTTAATCCACTATAAATCCATTTTTGCGCCACACCATGCCGCAAGACCGCAAAAAAGACCGCCGAAGCGGTCTTTTTCATCACTTATTTTCTCCCAACCCTATTATGCCAAATCGGCAAACAGAGGCGTAGAAAGATAGCGTTCGCCATAAGAAGGCAGCAGCACGACAATCAGTTTGCCTTCGTTTTCAGGCTGTTTGGCAAGCTGCAGCGCGCTCCATACTGCCGCACCGGAAGAAATACCGACCAAAATACCTTCTTTTTCTGCCATCGCGCGGGCGGTTTCAAACGCCGCTTCGTTCGGAACTTGGGAAACGCTGTCATATACCTTGGTATTCAACACGGTAGGGATAAAGCCGGCGCCAATACCTTGAATCGGGTGCGGACCTTTTTCGCCACCGCTCAACACCGGAGAAGCTTCAGGCTCGACGGCAACGACTTTGACTTCGGGTTTGTATTTTTTCAACACTTCACCCACGCCGGTAACCGTACCGCCCGTACCGACACCCGCCACAAAAATATCAACTTTACCGTCAGTATCGCGCCAAATTTCTTCGGCGGTCGTTTCGCGGTGGATTTGCGGGTTCGCCTCGTTATCGAATTGGCGCGGCATGAAATAAGTATCGGGATGCTCGTCCACCAAGGCTTGTGCTTTTGCAATCGCCCCTGCCATACCTTCGGACGCAGGAGTCAAAATCAATTCCGCACCGAACGCACGCAGCAGCATTTTGCGTTCTTTACTCATGCTTTCAGGCATCGTGATTGCCAGCTTGTAGCCGCGCGCCGCGCACACCATTGCCAAACCGATACCCGTATTGCCGCTGGTCGCTTCCACAATTACAGTATCCTTACCGATTTTGCCCGCTTTTTCGGCGGCTTCAACCATTGCTTCGGCAATGCGGTCTTTCACGCTGCTGCCGGGATTGAAAAATTCCAGTTTGACGGCGACTTCGGCTTTCAAACCTTCAGTCAGACGGTTTAATTTGACCAACGGGGTGTTGCCGATCAGCTCGGTAATGCTGTTTGCAATCTTCATTTTCTACTCCAGATTTTGATGTGATATGACCTGTATATTAAAGACAGGTCGTCTGAAAAACCAATATCGAATGTTTCTTTATTTATAACTTTTGGTTGTTTGGCTTGATGCGTCCTAATGAAGTCCGATTTCTCCGACTATCGCCCCCGTGACTAAAGTCTGCATGACCAAAGCCATCAGCCAGCCCAGTCTGAGTTGCGCTTTACTGAACACCGCCGGCGACTGCTTGGCAATACTTCTGCGGTGCAGATAAAAAACCGCCATCATGACAAACTGCAAAACAAACCAATAAACAGGCTTGAGCGCGTACAGTTTCAACAAAGCCGGAAACGTAAAAGCCAAAGAACGGCCCGGCATCAGAAAATACAATATCGCGGCAATCGACACAAAAGCCAAAGTCATCAATACATTGCTGACGGCAAACACGCTCAAAAACGGATGCTGCAAATCCGCCTGCCAAAAACCAGTATCCGCCTGCTTTTTCCAATGAAAAGCAAAGAAAAACACACTGGCAAAAGTCAGATAAAAATGCGGGACAAACAACGGACCGACATGGGTAATCCCCCACATTCCCGGCAAAAGCTGCGATCCCAAAGTCGACACGCCCAGCCACAAAACAACCGAAGCCCAAAACCACTGGAACATTTCAGCGCGGAAAATCAATCCAAAAAACACCAGCCCATAAGCAACAACGGCGAGAAAATCCAAATTCGTCCAAATCATGAATACTGCAACTCGCCTTCAAAAACCGTTTGAACAGGCCCGGTCATCAAAACGTCCTCACCATGCGACCAAGTAATAAACAAATCCCCGCCCGGCAGCGAAACCTTCACAGGCACGCCTTCCGCCAACAGCCCCAACCGGACGCCCGCAACCACAGCCGCACAAGCCCCCGTACCGCAAGCCTGCGTTTCACCCACACCGCGCTCAAATACGCGCAGGCGGATAGATTCCCTATCGACAATCTGCATAAAGCCGACGTTGACACGTTCCGGAAACTGTTCGTGCGACTCAATGGCTTCTCCCCAATGAGCCACGGGCGCAGTCTGAACATCCTCCACCACAATCACAGCATGAGGATTGCCCATATTCACACAACTGACCTGCACCGTTTCCAAACCGACCATCACCATATGCGTCAAAGCATCATCTGCTTCGTCAGGAACCGGTACAAACGGAATTTCAGACGACGTAAAGCGCGGTTTGCCCATATTCACGGTCACCAAACCATTATCCAACAGCTTGGGAATAATCACGCCCTTAGCCGTTTCCACCAAAATTTCCTTTTTATCGGTCAAACCTTTATCCGCCACAAATCGGGCAAAACAGCGCGCGCCGTTGCCACACTGCTCCACCTCGCTGCCGTCCGCATTGAATATACGATAACGGAAATCCACCGCATCGGAAGAAGGCTTTTCCACCAACAGCAACTGATCGAAGCCCACCCCTCTAAAACGGTCGGACCATTCGGCAAGCGGCGCAGTCAGCGGATCAAAATCCTGCCCGATACCGTTTACCACCATAAAATCATTGCCCAAACCGTGCATTTTGGTAAATTTCAAAGTTTTCATCAGTTTTCCTGTTTGTAATCGAATTGAGATGTTTTTTAGATATTGGCAACTAGGCATGGATACTCAGGCAGAGATTTGCCGCATCATCTTTTTTCAGACGACCTTTAACCTTGCCCCAATGATTATGATGTCAAAATATCGGCTGCCGCTGTAATTCTTCGGTCGTATTCCTCGCGGTGTTCCGGCAAGAGGTAGGGACGCAGGAGGCTTAAGGTACGGCGGATGCCGCGTGCTTTGGAGTCTTTGGTCAACTTGGTTCGCCCGCGTAGGGAGCTGTCGAAGTCGAACCAGTATTTCGTGACCATCCACATATTGACGGCGAGGTCGTTCATGGCGGTTTGGTCGGCTTGGATGATGTTCAGACCGTTGAGCTGGGTGAGCAGGTTGACCAAGAGCGGAGAGACTTTGGCTTGGGTGAAGGTGTTGTGCTCGCCCAAAAGTTCGGCACTGCGCGCAAGCAGGGTGTTCACGTCGCTGAAGAGGAAGCGGTATTCCCACATAACGTCGTAAATGCCCGCCATATAGTTGATGGAGTCTTCCACATCGGACGGCAACACGGCTTCATTCAGGTATGCCAGCAGGGCTTCGCTGTAACGTTTGAACAGTTGGACGATGATTTCGTCTTTGTTGCGGAAGTGGTAATAAAGATTGCCCGGACTGATGCCCAAATGCGCCGCGATATGGTTGGTACTGATGTTGCGCTCGCCTTCCTCGTTGAAGAGCGTCAGGCTGGCGTCGATGATGCGGGTGTAAGTATTGGTTTTTGCAATGCGGGTCACGGGCATACTCCTTGGATTTACAGGCTGTACGAAGCGGGCAGCCAATTGGGTTCAGCGTGTAATTCTACCTGAAATCGAGTAAATACTGTATCGCAGACATGTTGCGCCAATTTCCGAACGTCGTCTGAAGAGGCATTGTTTTTGTTCACCAAAACCAAAGCCTGCCTGTCGTGTACCGCCGCGCCGCCGATTTGGAAGCCTTTCAGACGACATTGGTCGATCAGCCAGCCTGCCGCAAGCTTGACCGAACCATCGGGCTGCGGATAGCGCGGCATATTGGGATGCTGCTGCAACAAGGCGGCGGCTTTTTCCGCGCTGACGACGGGGTTTTTAAAGAAACTGCCGACATTACCAAGTACGTTAGGATTAGGAAGTTTACTGTTGCGGATTACACACACTGCATCGGAAACGTCTTTCGCCGTCGGCGCCCTGCCAGCGCTCAGTTCGGCAACAGCGGCCGCCAAATCGCCGTAACCCAAATTCGGCTCGAAACGCTCTTTCAGGGCGAATACGACCGAAACAATCACATACCGCCCTTTGCCTTCCTGCTTGAACAGGCTTTCGCGGTAGGCGAAGCGGCAGTCGGCATTGGAAAGCTCGACAAAGGTTTTCGTATCCAAATCGAAGCAGCGCACGCTGTGAATCACGTCTTTCGCCTCCACGCCGTATGCGCCGATGTTCTGCACGGGCGACGCGCCGACCGTACCCGGAATCAGGCTCAGGTTTTCCAGACCGCTCAAACCCAGCGAGACAGTGTGCAGGACAAAATCGTGCCAAATTTCGCCTGCTTGCGCTTCGATGTAAACGAGGCCGTCTGAACGCGCAATCTCGCGTATGCCTTTGTTTTCCATATGGACGACCAGTCCGGCGTAATCCTGCATCAAAAGGATGTTGCTGCCGCCGCCGAGCCATAAAACGGTATCGCGGTCGAACTCGGGCAGTCGGACGATGTCGCTCAACTCGTCGGCGTGTTCGAGCGCGATAAAGGCTTGGGCTTGGGCGCGAAGACCGAAAGTGTTGTAGGGGGTGAGGTCGGTTTGGTATTGGATGGGTTGCATGGGTTTAAACTTTAAAATGGGTATTGTCAGTGGCGGGCTTCAGCCCATTGTTTCGATATTTTAATCGGCGGAGTTTTCAGACGACCTTATGCGATCTGACCATCTCCCTGCTGCACAATTCCAAGCACCACACCAAGGCGATGGCTGCGATAGTGAGCGAGGCAATCAATGCCGTCCAGAAGCCGTAAATGCCCATATCGAAACGGTAGGCGAGCAGGTAGCCCGGCAGCAGACCGCAGCCCCAGAAGGCGGCGGCGTGGATGAACATCGGCACCTTGGTGACTTTGTAGCCGCGCAGGGCGTAGGACGCGATGCATTGGGTGAAGTCTGCCGGTTGGAACAAGCCGGCGAACAGCAGGACGGTGGCGGCGATGCTTAAAACCGCCGGATCATTGTTGTACATGCTTGCCAGCGGGGAACGGAATAATACTAAGGAAAGCACGGTAATCACGGCGAGCACCCAGCCCGACACCAGCGATACGCCTGAAATATAACGCGCCCGCGAAAATTCGCGCCGCCCCAGCGAAAAGCCGATGCGCACCGTCCCCGCCGAGCCGACGCTTTGCGGAATCATATAGAGAATCCCCGACAAACTGATGCCGACCTGCTGCGCCGCCACATAATCCTCGCCGAAAGGCGCAATCAAAAACACGATAAACGAAAACGCGCTGGCTTCCAAAAAATAAGACAGCCCGATGGGCGCGCCGATTTTCCAAATCTGTTTGAACACCGCCCAATCCGGTTTGCCGAATTTTGCCGTCAGTCCGAACGGGCGGAAGAATTTTTCCTTAGCGATATAAATCCACAATGCCAGCGCGCTGAACCAAAACACCGCCATCGTCGCCAGTCCGCAGCCTGCGCCGCCCAAAGCGGGCATGCCGAATTTGCCGTAAACAAAAATATAGTTCAGCGGCACGTTCAACACAAACGCCGCGAAGCTGACCAACATAATCAGGCGCGGGCGGTTCAGGCTGGAAGCGTAGGCGTGCAGGGCGCGGTGCACCATTGCCGCCGGCATCGCCAGGCTGGTGAACAACATATACTGCGCCATCGTGCCTTCCACATAATCGCTCAAGGTCAGCCAGTTGCGGAACGGCGTAATCGCCGTCCACATCAATACCATGCCGAAAATCCCCAAAAACAGCCCGAACCAAATCCCCTGCCGCCCCGTTTCGCCCACTTCACCGGTTTTACCCGCGCCGTAAAGCTGGGCAATCATCGGGTTCAGCGCCGCCATAATGCCCATAAAGGTAATATAAACCGTGGCAAACGCGCTGCTGCCCAAAGCCACCGCCGCCAAGTCCTCCTTACCCGCACCGCCCGCCATCACGGTATCGACGAAACCGATACCCACCTGTGCGACTTGCGCCAACAGCATGGGCAGGGCAAGGGCGGTCAGCAGGCGGACTTCTTTCAGGAAGACGGAAAAGGAAAAGCGGTTGAGGTCGAGTAGCATAAGTGTTTGTAGGACTTTAAAAAAGCGGAAATAAAGAAACAGGTCGTCTGAAAAAAGACGGCCTGTTCCGTATGAGATTTGAAAACGGAATTATATTGGAAACAACGATTGATGGACAGCCAGAAAGTCTTTCAGACGACCTTAAACACCCCCAATGTCGTCTAAAAACCGTCAAATCGCCGCTTCGGAGCGTTCGCCCGTACGGATGCGGATAGCTTCTTCCACAGGCAGCACAAAGATTTTGCCGTCGCCGATTTTGCCGGAACGGGCGTTTTCGATAATAACGTCAATCACTCGTTCGACATCTTCATCGGCAATAATCAATTCGACTTTGACTTTGGGCAGAAAATCGACGGCGTATTCCGCGCCGCGGTAGATTTCTGTATGCCCTTTCTGACGGCCGAACCCTTTGACTTCGCTGACGGTCATGCCGGTGATGCCGATTTCGGTAAGGGCTTCGCGCACATCGTCGAGTTTGAAAGGTTTAATGATGGCTTCGATTTTTTTCATGGCACACTCCGATTGGAATAAGAATAAACGGCAAATATAACAGAAGCAGCAGTGAAACGATAAGCGATACGTTTCACTCAGCGATGCGGGCATGGCGGTATTTGACATAAAGACATAAGGAAACAGTTGCTTCCTTCTACTTCCTGCAATTTTCCACATACCCGACTTTCGACGAAAATCAGAAAAACAGATAAAGCCCTTATTCCTTAATATTTTCAGACGACACGCACATTCCCCCCGGCCGCAGGTCGTCTGAAAAATTGTCAACATTTTCACCCAAATTACCAAGCAACCCAGACCCATTCGGCGTATAATACAGCCTTTCCCAACCGCATTTGAGAGCTGAATCATGTCTGTTGTTTTGCCCTTGCGCGGCGTTACCGCCCTTTCCGATTTCCGTGTTGAAAAACTCTTGCAAAAAGCGGCCGCACTCGGTCTGCCCGAAGTGAAACTGAAAAGCGAATTTTGGTATTTTGTCGGCAGCGAGAAAGCACTGGATGCCGCGACTGTCGAAAAACTGCAAGCCTTGTTGGCGGCGCAAAGCGTTGAACAAACGCCCGAAGCGCGCGAGGGCTTGCATTTATTTTTGGTAACGCCCCGCTTGGGTACGATTTCGCCGTGGGCTTCCAAGGCGACCAATATCGCGGAAAACTGCGGTTTGGAAGGCATAGAGCGCATCGAACGCGGCATGGCGGTGTGGCTGGAAGGTCGTCTGAATGATGAACAGAAACAACAATGGGCGGCTTTGCTGCACGACCGCATGACCGAATCCGTGCTGCCTGATTTTCAGACGGCCTCCAAATTATTCCACCATCTCGAATCCGAAACTTTCTCCACCGTCGATGTTTTGGGCGGCGGTAAAGAGGCTTTGGTCAAAGCCAATACCGAAATGGGTTTGGCGCTCTCCGCCGACGAAATCGATTATCTGGTTGAAAACTATCAGGCTTTGCAGCGCAATCCGTCCGATGTGGAGCTGATGATGTTCGCGCAGGCAAACAGCGAACACTGCCGCCACAAAATCTTCAACGCCGATTTCATCCTCAACGGCGAAAAACAGCCAAAATCGCTCTTCGGCATGATACGCGACACGCACAACGCGCATCCCGAAGGCACGGTCGTCGCTTATAAAGACAATTCGTCCGTGATTGAAGGCGCAAAAGTCGAGCGTTTCTATCCGAATGCGGCGGAAAATCAAGGCTACCGTTTCCACGAGGAAGACACGCATATCATCATGAAAGTGGAAACGCACAACCACCCGACCGCCATCGCGCCGTTTGCGGGCGCGGCAACGGGTGCGGGCGGCGAAATCCGCGACGAAGGCGCAACGGGCAAAGGTTCGCGCCCGAAAGCGGGCTTGACCGGCTTTACCGTCTCCAACCTCAACATCCCCGACATCAAACAGCCGTGGGAACAAGACTACGGCAAGCCGGAACACATTTCCTCACCGCTGGACATCATGATTGAAGGCCCCATCGGCGGCGCGGCGTTCAACAACGAATTCGGCCGCCCGAACCTCTTGGGCTACTTCCGCACCTTTGAAGAAAAATTCGACGGTCAAGTTCGCGGCTACCACAAACCGATTATGATTGCGGGCGGCTTGGGCAGCATTCAGGCGCAGCAGACGCATAAAGACGAAATCCCCGAAGGCGCGTTGCTGATCCAACTGGGCGGCCCGGGTATGCTCATCGGCTTGGGCGGCGGCGCGGCTTCTTCGATGAATACTGGAACAAACGACGCCTCTTTGGACTTCAACTCCGTACAACGCGGCAACCCCGAAATCGAACGCCGTGCGCAGGAAGTGATTGACCGCTGCTGGCAGCTCGGCGACAAAAACCCGATTATCTCCATCCACGACGTCGGCGCGGGCGGCCTGTCCAACGCCTTCCCCGAACTCGTCAACGATGCCGGACGCGGTGCGGTATTCAAGCTGCGCGAAGTGCCGCTGGAAGAACACGGCCTCAATCCGCTGCAAATCTGGTGCAACGAATCGCAAGAGCGTTATGTGTTGTCGATTTTGGAAAAAGATTTGGACACCTTCCGCGCCATCTGCGAACGCGAACGCTGCCCGTTTGCCGTTGTCGGCACGGCGACTGACGACGGCCATTTGAAAGTACGCGACGACTTGTTCTCCAACAATCCTGTTGATTTGCCGCTGAACGTCTTGCTCGGCAAACCGCCCAAAACCACGCGCAGCGACCAAACCGTGAGGTCGTCTGAAAAGGCATTTAATGCCCAAAACATCGACATCACCGAAGCCGCCTACCGCGTTTTGCGTCTGCCTACCGTAGCCGCCAAAAACTTCCTGATTACCATCGGCGACCGCAGCGTCGGCGGCATGACCCACCGCGACCAAATGGTCGGCAAATACCAAACCCCCGTAGCCGACTGCGCCGTTACCATGATGGGCTTCAACACCTATCGCGGCGAAGCGATGTCTATGGGCGAAAAACCGACCGTCGCCCTGTTTGACGCACCCGCCTCGGGCAGAATGTGCGTCGGCGAAGCCATCACCAACATCGCGGCGGTCAACATCGGCGACATCGGCAACATCAAACTTTCCGCCAACTGGATGGCGGCGTGCGGCAACGAAGGCGAAGACGAAAAACTCTACCGCACCGTCGAAGCCGTTTCCAAAGCCTGTCAAGCATTGGATTTAAGTATTCCCGTGGGCAAAGACAGCCTGTCGATGAAAACCGTGTGGCAGGACGGCGAAGAGAAAAAATCCGTCGTCTCGCCGTTGAGCCTGATTATCTCCGCGTTCGCGCCGGTAAAAGACGTGCGCAAAACCGTTACGCCCGAATTGAAAAACGTCGAAGACAGCGTATTGCTGTTTATCGATTTGGGCTTCGGCAAAGCGCGTATGGGCGGCTCGGCCTTAAGCCAAGTGTATAACGATATGGCAGGAGAAGCGCCGGATATCGAAGCAGGCCGTCTGAAAGCGTTTTACCAAGTGATTCAGCAGCTTGTAGCCGAAGACAAACTGCTGGCTTACCACGACCGCAGCGACGGCGGCTTGTTTGCGACGCTGGTAGAAATGGCGTTTGCGGCACGTTGCGGCTTGGATATAGATTTAAATTTATTGCTTGCACAAACATTTATTACCAACCATACCGCTCTGTCTCAATCATTGCGGACTGAAGAGGTAAAAGCGTTGGCTGAATGGCAAGAAACCATTGCCCGCACATTATTTAATGAAGAGTTGGGTGCTGTTATCCAAGTTAGAAAACAAGATGTTGCCGATATTATCAATTTATTCTATCAACAACAGCTGCATCATAATGTCTTTGAAATCGGTACGTTAACTGACGAGAACACGTTAATCATCCGCGACGGGCAAACGCACCTTATTTCTGACAATCTAATCAAACTGCAACAAACCTGGCAAGAAACCAGCCACGCCATCCAACGCCTGCGCGACAACCCCGCCTGCGCCGACAGCGAGTTCGCCCTGATTGGCGACAACGAACGCAGTGCATTGTTTGCCGACGTGAAGTTTGACGTAAACGAAGACATCGCCGCGCCTTTCGTCAACAGCGGCGCAAAACCCAAAATCGCCATTCTGCGCGAACAAGGCGTGAACGGACAAATCGAAATGGCCGCCGCCTTCACCCGCGCCGGATTCGATGCCTACGACGTGCATATGTCCGACCTGATGGCAGGCCGCGTCCACCTTGCCGACTTCAAAATGCTGGCGGCGTGCGGGGGCTTCAGCTACGGCGACGTACTCGGCGCAGGCGAAGGCTGGGCGAAATCCATCCTGTTCCACCCCGCCTTGCGCGACCAGTTCGCCGCCTTCTTCGCCGACCCGGACACGCTGACATTGGGCGTGTGCAACGGCTGCCAAATGGTCAGCAACCTCGCCGAAATCATTCCCGGCACGGCAGGCTGGCCGAAGTTCAAACGCAACCTGAGCGAACAGTTCGAAGCACGCCTGAGCATGGTTCATGTCCCCAAATCGCCTTCGCTGATACTCGCCGAAATGCAAGGCTCCAGCCTGCCCGTCGTCGTCAGCCACGGCGAAGGCCGCGCTGACTTCGCGCTTCACGGCGGCAAAATTTCAGACGACCTCGGCATCGCGCTGCAATACGTCGACGGACAAAACCAAGTTACCCAAACCTACCCGCTCAACCCCAACGGCTCGCCGCAAGGCATCGCCGGCGTTACCAACACCAACGGCCGCGTTACCATCATGATGCCCCACCCCGAACGCGTGTACCGCGCCGCGCAAATGAGCTGGAAACCGGAAGACTGGACGGAACTGTCCGGCTGGTACCGCCTCTTCGCCGGAGCAAGGAAAGCTTTGGGTTAACCGGCAGGCTGATTTGATTCGGCTTTAAAGAAAAAGGTCATCTGAAAACGATTTAGCGGATTCTGCTATATTCGTTTTCAGACGACCTTTATATGTTCTTTTGTATACGAATACTAACCAATTACCGTCATTCCCGCGCAGGCGGGAATC
>NZ_KV789613.1:0-9176 GCF_001807625.1 Neisseria sp. HMSC03D10 | reverse complement strand
CCGTACTGGTTTAAAGTTAATCCACTATACTTAAAGATTACTGTAAATCCAAACCTCAAGATTCCCACCAGCGCGGGAATGACGATGATTGAGTATTTTCCATTTGAATTCACCATAAAACCAAAATGCCTGCCCCTTTTCGGGCAGGCATTTTCATACGTCAGTTCAATCAGGTTCGACTCAATATTCCACCGTCCAGCCTATCTCGCCGCCCGCGCGCATCGGGACGAGTTCGCCGTCGCCGTAAGGGACGCTTGCGGGGACGGTTTGGCTTTGTTTGACGAGGGTGATCGTGTCGGCGTTTTCGGGAATGCCGTAGAACCTTGCGCCGTTTTTCGAGGCGAAGGCTTCGAGTTTGTCCAACGCGCCTGCTTTTTCAAACACTTCGGCGTAAAGCTCGATGGCGGTCATGGCGCTGAACATGCCGGCGCAGCCGCAGGCGTTTTCTTTGGCGGATTTGGCGTGCGGCGCGGAGTCGGTGCCGAGGAAGAATTTGTGCGCCTTCTCGCCGGTAACGGCGGCGACCAATGCCTGACGGTGGGTTTCGCGTTTGAGTACCGGCAGGCAGAAATGATGGGGGCGCACGCCGCCGACCAAGAGGTCGTTGCGGTTGAGCAGGAGGTGTTGCGGTGTAACGGAGGCGGCAACGTTGTCGCCTGCTTCCAAAACGAGGCGGGCGGCTTCGGCGGTGGTGATGTGCTCAAACACGACTTTAAGCTCCGGCACTTGCGCCAAAACGGGTTTCATTACGCGCTCGATAAAGGCGGCTTCGCGGTCGAAGATGTCGATTTCGGGGTCGGTTACTTCGCCATGAACGAGGAACAGGATGCCCTGTTTTGCCATTTCTTCCAACACGGGAATGAGTTTGAACAGGTCGGTTACGCCGGAATCGGAATTGGTCGTTGCGCCTGCGGGGTAGAGTTTGAAGGCGACGATGCCGGCGGCTTTGGCTTCGCGCACCAGCTCGGGTGTGGCTTGGTCGGTCAGGTAAAGCGTCATCAACGGCTCAAACGCGCTGCCTTCGGGCAATGCCACCATGATGCGCGCTTTGTAGGCAAGCGCGTCGGCAACGCTGACGACGGGCGGCTTGAGGTTGGGCATGATGACGGCGCGCCCCATCTGGCGGGCAGTATAGGGGGCAACGGCTTTGAGCGCGTCGCCGTCGCGCAGGTGCAGGTGCATATCGTCGGGGCGGGTTATGGTCAGGGTTTGCATGGGTGTTCCTTTTTAGATTTTTGGGTTTCAGACGACCCCTTGATGCTTCCTAGGGGCTGTCAACATTTCATTTTCTCAGTGGATTTTTGTTCACAAAGCGGAAGATTCAAGGCGGAAACCGCAACAAGGTTGGACACCTTGTGAGGATTTCCAACGTGGAAGATGCCGCTTTGAGGATAAAAAGACACGGAAACTATTGAATGGCGACAGCCCCAAAGCTCGTCTGAAAAGACTATTGCACAAGGACAGGTTTGCCGTTGTAGGACTGATGCGTCAGGTAAAACACCGCCTGCACGGGCAACTGGTCGGACGGGGTGGTTTTGACGGTCAGCAGGGTTTCTTCCGGACTGCCCGACGCGCGCCACGCATAGGACAGCTGACGGATCGGAACCGGCGATTCGGAGGCTTGATCGGTGCGCAATTCGTTGTTCAAACCCTTCGGCGGGTTTTCGACCAGCACCATAAACTGCTTGCGTATCAAGTTTTCGTCCGCCCGCGCCGTCTTCACGCTGCAACTGTCGCCGGTCAGGCTCAAATAATAATCCGCGCCGTCCTGCGTTTTCTTCCAAACGGCAAGCGCATCCGGCTCGATGAAACCTGCGGGCAGCCTGCCGATTTCTTCCGCGTTCAAAGCCGTCAGTTTTTCATTATCGGCAAAAGAGCGCACTTTATCGGCAGCCCCGTCAAAAGCGACGCAGCCTTGACGGAACAATTCCGCCGCCGCGTTCGCACGATCCGCCATCTGCTCGGGCGGCACTTCCTCCCTGCCGCACGCCGCCAAGAAAACGGAGAAAGCAGCAAGCGTCAAAAGCCTTGAAATCGGACGTTTTGCCATTTTCAGACGACCTCTATTTGTGTTTCACAACCAGCGTGAACACGCCGTCTTCTTCGCGCGATTCGAGCAAGACATGCCCGGTCTGGCGGCAGAACGCCTCAAAATCGCCGGGCGCGCCGCCGTCGGTCGCCAACACGGTCAGGACTTCGCCTGCCTCCATTTGCGCCAATGCTTTTTTGGTTTTTAAAATCGGCAAAGGGCATCTGAGCCCCTTCAGGTCTAAGGTGTGTGCGTTCATAGTTTCCGATGTTCCGTTAAAAGGATTAACATGAATTATACCGTACTTACTTGCACCCCACCCCGCCAAACCCATAAAATAAAGCCATTTTTCACTTTGGAGCACACCATGCACCGTCTCGCCTTCCTGACCCTCTGCCTCGCCGCCACGGCAGTCAACGCCGCCGGATTCAGCGAAAAAGATACCCCCTTCAACACACGCTACAAAGAAAGCCCGGAAGAAGCCGCAGCCCGCGAGTTCACCGAACAAAAAACCGCGCTCCCACCCCTGCCCGACACCCAATCCGGCGACTGGTTCGACCTCTACGTCAGCGAAGACTACGGCAAACAGCCCAAAATCCTCCTCAGCAGCCTGCAAATCATGCCCTCTCCCGACGGCAGCATCCGCTACATCCTCAACGTCCGTTCCGACAAAGGCCATGACAACCTGACCGTCGAAGGCCTCTTCTGCGCCCGCTCTTCCTTCACCTACGGCAAAGACAAACGCTCGTCTTATAAAGTGTTCGGCTACGGCGACACCGTCAACCGCCGCTGGATCGAGCCGCGCAAAGCCGAATGGAAACCCATAGGCTCGGCCTTCAACAAAAACGACGCGATGCGCGCCGTCCTCTACCAAGCCTTCTGTACCGACGGCGTACCGACCACCACCGAAGGTCTGGTCAAACGCCTCAAAGAACGCGCAGGACGCTACGCGCCGAAAATGGTGCGCCACGACAAATAAGCCGTTTGACGGTTTCAAACATCAAAAAAGGTCGTCTGAAATATTTTCAGACGACCTTTGTTCCATTCGAATCAAACACGGATATCAGGTACTTTGTTGAACAGACGATAGAAATTGTCGCTGGTGTAAGCGGCAAGCGTTTCTACGGATTCGCCGCGCAGTTTCGCCACAAACTCGGCGGTATAGCGGACATAGGAAGGTTCGTTAGGCTTGCCGCGTTTGGGAACTGGAGCGAGAAACGGCGCATCGGTTTCGACCAGTATTCTGTCCGCAGGGACGTATTTGGCGGCTTCCTGAATTTGCGGGGCATTTTTGAAAGTAACAATGCCGGAGAAGGAAATGTATAGCCCTAAATCCAAAGCAGCTTTGGCGAAAGCGGTATCTTCGGTGAAGCAGTGGATAACGCCCGAGTTGGTTTGACCTTCTTTCAGAATCGCCAAAGTATCGGCGGCGGCATCGCGGGTGTGGACAATCACAGGCAAACTGCTTTCGTTGGCGGCTTGGATGTGTTCGGCGAAGCGGCGGTGCTGCCATGCCAAATCGCCTTTGCACCAGTAATAATCCAAGCCCGTTTCGCCTATGCCGACGACTTTCGGGTGTTTTGTCGCTTTCACCATTTCAGCGACGGTAAATTCTTCGGCTTCTTGACTGTCGGGGTGGACGCCTATGGTGCAGTAAATCTGTTCATTGGTTTGGGCAATGCTGAAGACTTCGGCGAAACTCTGTTTGCTCACGCTGATGGCAAGCGCCTGCTTGACGCTTTGTTCTTCCATATTGGCGAACACTTCAGGCAAGCGGTTGCTCAAGCCTTCGAAATTGAGGTGGCAGTGTGAATCGATTAAATGCATGATTTTAAAGCGTGAAGGTAACGCGGTCGCTGCGCAGTTTCGGCCCCAACTCGCCTTCAATCAGGGTTTTCGCCTGAAGACAGCTCTCGTGTTCGGAAAATGCCAGTCCGACACCTTTAGGGCGGTGGGCGGAAGTACGGGCAGGGTTGATCCAGACGACTTTGGTAGGCAGGAAGCGTTTGGGGTAATCGGCGATTTCAACGGCAAGCAGGATGTCTTCGCCTAATGAAAATACGTCTTCGGTCGGAACGAAAAGTCCGCCGTGTTCGAGAAACGGCATATAGCAGTTGTAGAGCAGAGTCGGGTCTTTGAGCTGCAACGCCATCATTTTCGCCGGAATGTCTTTATTGTTGTTTACCATTTTGTTTTACCTTATCTAATTATTTGTTTTGCCAAAATTCGAGATATTCAGTCAGCAGATACTCAAGCTGCATTTTAACACTCAAGGTGTGGTATCCGTAAGGGCTGAGTGCGTTCAGACGACCTGTCAGCGCAAACAGGCGGCGCGGATCGGTTTTGGAAGCCGTCTGCGACAATGCCTGCGCGTAATCGGGATAATAAAGCGGCGGCATTTGTTGTTGCGCCAAGCCGACATCCAACAGCCATTTCTGCATCCAATCGATGAAGACTGCCAACGGCTGTTTGTGTTTGTCAAACGCAGCGGCGTAGTCGAGTATCGTCAACAGACGCGGCGCGGCAAGTAAAGTGAGCAGCTCTTCGCGTAAGTCATCCATTTCGGGCGTATGCGCAAACAAAGGCGCACCGCTGTGAAAAGCCAGCAACGATTCCGCATCGTCCACACCCTCTCCACGAAGATACGACAAAGCTTCGTCGCGCGAAGGTGCGGGCAGAACCATCTGGCGGCAACGGCTTTTAATGGTCGGAAGAAGCTTGTCGCGTGCATGCGTAACCATTAAAAAAACAACATGTTGCGGCGGCTCTTCCAAAGCTTTGAGCAAACCGTTTGCCGCCTGCACGTTCATGCTTTCAGCGGGATGCACCAATACCACCCGCAATCCTCCGCGCACAGCCGTCAGATAAATGTTCTCCACAATATCGCGTACGGCATCGATTTTAATCTGCAACAATTTTCGCCCAACCGCACCGTCTTCGGGGATTTCAGGAGTGAGTTCGTAAAAATCGGGATGGCTGTTTTGCAAAAACAAATGACACGAAGCGCATACGCCGCAAGGCTGATGATCTTCCCGAGGCGATTCGCACAGCAAAGCCTGTGCCACAAACCGCGCAAACGCTGTCTTGCCGGTGTTTTCCTTGCCGGTAAACAGCCAAGCGTTCGGACGGTTTTCCCAATGATCAGCAAGCTGCCGCCACTGGTTTTGATGCCACGGATAAATCATATTGGAAAGTACAAGCTTTTAAACAAAAGCGTGATTATACAGGGAAATGTTGGAGGTCGTCTGAAAAGCCGACTCCCGTTTCAGACGACCTTGCCGGATGTGCATTATTTTTAAGCAACATGATTTTTTGCCTGTATATCAATCGTCAAACCGATTTATACACAGGCTGTTCACACAGTTTGCCTGACAAAATGTGTAGCACAACAAAACCCGCGGGACACTTTTTTCAAATTTCAAACAACAGCCTGCGCTATAATCCGCCTCATTCACTTTCACCCTTTCAATCATGAACCGACAAAAAACCTACCTGCTGCTGACCGCCCTGTTCACCCTGATTTTCATCGCGCTCATCATGCTCGGCGGCTACCTGCTTTCCATCCAAAGCAAACAATTCGCCGTCGCCGCCTTCCTGTTCGCATTCGGCGCCGTCTTCGCCCAAATCGGCAGCCTCGCCCTCTACATCCGCCACAAAGCCCGCGCACAAATCATGCGTGAGCAACAAACCGAATCCCATTAAGGCTGGGTATTGTTCGTTATCCGTTTGCCGGTTCTACAGGCTTTACATAGGTAAAGTTTTGTTTGCCGCATTGCTCCCCCCCCCCTTGCAATTTACACTGACACCGCATACAACTTGTATGTTCTTAAATCTTTCAACCCACGGGAGTAGACTTATGAAACAAAACATCATCGTTGTCTTATTCAACATCTCCAGCGAAGCTTATCAAGCCTTTTCTGAATTGAAAGCTTACTCGCAGACAACAGATGCTTTGGTGGCACAAGCCGTTTTGATTAAAAAGGAAAATGGTCTGATTATCCCAGCAGAAAGCACCGACTTTACCGCCAATACGGTCGAAGGCACATGGACGGGCGGCCTCATTGGTTCACTGGTCGGCATTCTCGGCGGTCCTATCGGTGTTCTGTTGGGTGGAGCTACTGGCGCACTCATCGGCAGTGATGCAGGCACTGCCCAAACATTGGGAGAGGGGTTGTTGCTGGAAAATACAGCCAAAAAACTGGATAACGGCAGTACTGCAATCATTATTTTGGCGCAAGAATCCGACGAAGCTGTATTGGATGCCTTCTTCCACCGTTTCAAAACCGTTATTCTCCGGCAAGATGCAGCCGTTGCCCAACAGGACGTATTGGCAGCAATAGAAGCGCAGGAAGAAGTGGCACGTCAGGCACACGAAGCGTGGAAAAAACAGCGCAAAGCCGAGCGCAAAGAGAAAGTGGAAGCCTTCAAGTCCGACATCAAACAAAAATTCGACAAATTGGCAGCCAAGTTGAAATAACACTGCCACCAACCCAAGGTATGTAACCGCTCAAATTTTCCGTTTCGGATGCATGCCAAACCGGTTTGAGGCTACCTGAAAATCTATTTTTCAGGTAGCCTCTCCCTTTTTCATGCCCCGCCAAACCATCATGCTCACCCCGCAAAGCTGCGACCTATTCCAACGCCCATTTTTCCAGTTCGCCCAAATCCGCCAATACCAGCCCGAAACCGAAGCGCAAACCAAGCAAGGCCGACTACAAAGCCGCGTGGCAAGTGTGGCGCACGTTGGTTTTACAGGTAGCCTCACAACTGGGCGCGGGCTTTGCCCCGCCGCATATCGAACGCTGGTGCAACGGCTGGCAGCGCGACCTGGCTAGTCGAAACCCTGCACCGCCTGCTGCCAGTGTACGAAGCCTGCCACAATGTGCGGCTGTGAGCGGAAGCAAGCTTCCCCCATCTGCCGTTAAGGCTACCTGAAATCTAAAAGAAACAAACAAAACCAATGACCAAACGCCGAACCTTCCTCATTCTGACCATCCTCTTCACCCTGCTCTTCATCGCATTGGTAACGTTGGGCGCCTACCTGCTTTCCATCCAAAGCAAACAATTCGCCGTCGCCGCCTTCCTGTTCGCATTCGGCGCCGTCTTCGCCCAAATCGGCAGCCTCGCCCTCTACATCCGCCACAAAGCCTGCGCACAAATCATGCGCTCGCAACAAACCGAATCCCGCTAAGGAAAACCCATGTTCAACAAAATCGTCCTTGCCAGCGGCAATGCCGGCAAACTCAAAGAATTTACCCGCCTCTTCGCCGATTTGAACATCGAAGTCCTGCCGCAATCCCAGTTCGACACGCCCGAATGCCCCGAGCCGTACCACACCTTTGTCGAGAACGCGCTCGCCAAAGCCCGCCACGCCGCCAAACACAGCGGACTGCCCGCGCTCGCCGACGACTCCGGCATCTGCGCCGCCGCATTAAACGGTGCACCCGGCGTCCTCTCCGCCCGCTATGCCGGAGCCAATCCCAAATCCGATGCCGCCAACAACAAACGCCTTTCAGACGACCTCGCCGACAAAGCCGACAAAAACTGCTACTACGTCTGCGTCCTCGTCCTCGTCCGCCACGAAAACGACCCGCAACCCATCATCGCCGAAGGTATCTGGCGCGGACAATGGCAGACAGAAGCCGCAGGCACCAACGGCTTCGGCTACGACCCGCATTTCTACCTGCCCAAACACAACTGCACCGCCGCCGAGCTTGCCCCCGAAATCAAAAACGCCGAAAGCCACAGGGGGCAGGCGTTGCGAGAATTGTTGAGAAAAATTGAAGCCTTATAAATCAATCCATAGGTCGTCTGAAAAAATTTCAGACGACCTCAATCCCAAAAAGCACACCATGACCCAAATCACTTTCCAACGCCCCGGACAACTCACCGCCCTGCCGCCCCTGTCACTCTACATCCACATCCCGTGGTGCATCAAAAAATGCCCGTATTGCGACTTCAATTCCCACAGTCTGAAAAACGGATTGCCCGAAGCCGCCTATATCGACGCGCTGCTGACCGATTTGCAGCTCGAATTGCCCAATATTTGGGGCAGGCCGGTGGAAACGATATTTTTCGGCGGCGGTACGCCCAGCCTGTTTCAGGCGGAGTCGATTGACCGTTTGTTGAGCGGCGTGCGTTCGCTGTTGCGCTTGCAGCCGGAAGCGGAAATTACTTTGGAAGCCAATCCGGGTACATTTGAAATCGAGAAGTTTCAAGGATTTAAAGACGCAGGTATCACGCGGCTTTCTATTGGCGTGCAGAGTTTCAACGACGATATGCTTGCGCGGCTGGGGCGCGTCCACAACGGCAAAGAAGCCTTAACCGCCATCGATACTGCGTTGAAATTATTTGATAAAGTCAATATCGACTTGATGTACGCCCTGCCGAACCAGACCGTTCAGACGGCCTTGGGCGACATGCAAACCGCCATCGCCACAGGTGCAACCCACATCAGCGCGTATCATCTGACGATGGAGCCAAACACGCCGTTCGGTCATACGCCGCCGAAAGGTTTGCCGCAAGACGAAGCCGCCCTCGACATCGAAGACGCGGTACACGGCGCGCTGGAAGGCGCGGGTTTTATCCACTACGAAACATCGGCTTTTGCGAAACCCGCCATGCAGTGCCGCCACAATTTGAACTACTGGCAGTTCGGCGATTATTTAGGCATAGGCGCGGGCGCGCACGGAAAAATCTCCTACCCCGACCGCATCGAGCGCACCGTCCGCCGCCGCCATCCCAACGACTACCTCGCCTTAATGCAAAGTCAGCCAAGTGTTGCCGTCGAACGCAAAACCGTTGCCGCCGAAGATTTGCCGTTCGAATTCATGATGAACGCCCTGCGCCTGACCGACGGCGTACCCGCCGCGATGTTGCAGGAACGCACAGGCGTACCCGCCGCCAAAATCATGGCGCAAATCGAAACGGCAAGACAAAGAGGTTTGCTGGAAACCGACCCGACCGTGTTCCGCCCGACCGAACGGGGACGGTTGTTTTTAAACGATTTGTTGCAATGCTTTTTGTAAGATTGGATTTTTTCAGACGACCTTGATACACCAAACCGTAACATCCGCAGACTGCCGCTTCATTAAGGTCGTCTGAAAATATCCATACCCTTGTATATCGAAACACCCGTATCATAGCA
>NZ_KV789612.1:0-14014 GCF_001807625.1 Neisseria sp. HMSC03D10 | reverse complement strand
GCCCGACGGGGTGAAAAATACAGTTGCTACCGAGCTTATACCTTGAATACCACTGCCAGCCTGTTAATTCAATCAATGCGTTTTGGGAAGCTGTTGTACAAATATTGTGTCTTCCCAAGCCCAGCAGTCCGCCGATTACTGTTGTTCCTCTGCGTTCGGTAATCAAACTGACTCCGACGATGTCACTCATATGTATACGGTCAAACTTCCTGTAAGTCCCGTCATGTCCGCCTTGATAACGGATGCGTCCGAATGCGCCGTAAATAATCAATTTTTCGCGATCAATATAAATCGATTTCCGGGTCGTCAGCCCGCTCCACCAACGTTCCACGCGCCACAGCCACAATAGCGTGAGTACAATAGCCAGCAGCCAAGTCATGTTGCTTGAAAGCGATAGATCCATCCATTTCACTATCTTCAGCCAGAGACCGCCTACGCCGATGAGGCCGAACAAGAAAGCAACCAAGGGTTGAAACAACAAACCTCTGAATAACGAATGCTGAAACAGCAGCCCGTCGCCGACAACGATGACACCTCGCGGAAGCTTGTTTTTCAACGCTTCGATTCGGGATTGCATATCGCGCTCGGACTGCGCCAAATAATCCATATCTATCCCCGTTTTGTTTTTCTAATTAATTGATAAATGGTGATTCATTGCAAACCGGCGTTTATCTGTTCAGACGACCTCAATCCACCAAGCTTCCGCTCGGATTCAAAATCGCTTTAAACGTATTTCCCTCCAGCGACACCAGCAACACCGCGTCGCCCTGTTTCAATACTTCGTCGGCATCCGGTTCCGCCATCACATAATGCTGTTGACCATACACATCCTTCACCCGCACCTGCGCCGCGCTGCCTGCCCGCGCTTCGCCCAGCACCACCGTGCCGATGCGTCCGATTAGACTTTCCTGCGAAACGGCGGTGGTTTCGTCTTTGGGCATGATTTTGTACAGTCCGCCAGCCGTCAGGCGCACCAGCGGCAGCGAAAGGAACCACACGGCTACTGCCGCCAGCCATCCGTTCAGATAGCTGCCGAACACGGCGGCAAAGGTCGTCTGAAACAGGTAGCCCGTCAGTCCGTACACGGCAAGGAACACCACTATCAGCATCAACACCGGCACGCGACCGACATACAGCCAGCTCAGAAACCTGACGAACACGCCCGCGTCCGCAGCGTCCAGCCCGACTTCGGCGTGCGCGGTTTCAGTCAGGCTGTCGGGCAGCAGGTTGTCCAGCCAGTCACTGATGCCGCCCGCCAGCATGGAGATAACTTCCAACACGCCGAGTAAAACCATCAGCGCGATGGCGATGCCGAAGATTTCCGTTTCGGGGGCGTTGATTAAATTCCACATTATCGTGTTCCTTTTTATTCTTGCATTTCAAACAGGTATTGGATTTTCAGACGACCTCTCCGCTCTCAATCTCGGCGCGGCATTCAATCGGAAAGTTGACCGAGTTGGCGATGAAACACAGGCGGTGCGCTTCGTGATGCAGTTCCAAAGCCTTGGCGCGGTCGCTTCCTGCGGCGATGGTAACACGCGGCTTCAACACGGCGGAGACAAAACGCCCCGCACTCCCATTCTCGCCTTCGTCCATCACCGCTTCGGCGTGGTCGGTGTAGGCGGTAACGCAGATGCCCGCGTCGGCACACAGGTGCAGGTACCATAGTTTGTGGCAGGCAGAAACGGCGGCCAGCAGCATTTCTTCGGGGTTCCAGCGGCCCGCATCGCCGCGGAAGGCCGGGTCGGCGGAACCGTGCAGGTCGGGCTTGCCCTCGGCGGAAACGGTAAAGTTGCGCAAATAAGCGGTGTAGGACGAAGTGCCTTCGCCGAGATTGCCCGTCCATGTTGTCGCGGTGCGGTAGGTGTGTTTTTTGCTCATTTTGACATTCCTTTCAATTATTTACTGTTCGCGGCAATAAAGACGGTATCCGCCTTGAAACGCCGACTCTAGTTGAGCCAGGCATAAGCCGATGCGCCCGCCGCCAAACTGATGCCCAGCCACAGCAGGATTTTGGTTTCCGCCCATACATCATCCCAATACCGCCCCCGCAGCGCGCTGATAATGTCGGGGGTGCAATAGAATTCGACGCATTCGACAAATTCGTCCCAATCCTTAAACATCACAAAGTAAAGCAAGACGGCGGTTAGCAAGCCGATCAAAATGGCAAAAATCATGAAATTCCCCTATTTTTCAGACGACCTGTGCGTACCGTAAAGAAAGGTCGTCTGAAACCGCTCCTAACTTTTCCCTAAGTCCTGCGTGTTTAAATGTCTATACCGACAACAGACGCAAAGGGAACGAAATGAAACATTCTCAGTCGCAATATAAAAAGCCGTCCAAACCGCTTTTGAAAAAACTGCTGCTTCCTGTCGCCGCTGTTTGCGCCATTTTTCTTGCAGCAGAAGGTTTCGACCTTTACGAAGACTACGCCCAATACCGCATGGAGACAGACCCAGCGTTCGCGCAACACCACGACCGCGCTTTGTCCATCCTGCATAACAGAGGCTACGAAGTCCACGATTCCGACACCGACCTCTATTGGGCAAGACCCGTTTTGGAATTTGAGGCCTACAAAGGCAGCTTGGAATACAAAATCGTGATGTCTTATCCCGATTTGAACATTCTCGTAGAACGCGTCGATTTATAATCCGCTTCCGAATATTCTTGATTTGACTTACCCCACGTCCCGAAAGGATACGACATGAAAAAACTTTTACCGGTATTACTCTTAGGCAGTATCGCACTGACCGCTTGTGCCGCCCCCTATCCTTACGACTATTACGATGACGACTATCGTACCGACCGCTATGAGCAGCGTTATGACCGTTACGATGACCGCTATGATGATCGTTACGACGACCGCTATGAGCGCGATTACGACCGTAATGACGACTACCGTTACCGCAACGGCAAGTATTACGATGACGACTACATCGAACACCAAATTTACAGCGATCCGTCTTTCGAGCAAAAACGCGCACAAGTGATGCGGATTCTCGAACGACGCGGCTACCAAGTTCACGAAATCGAAGCCGATGACCGCCGCGGCCGCCCCGTATTGAAAGCCGAAGCCTTCAAAAACGGACGCGAATACGACATCGTTTTCTCATGGCCGGATTTACGCATCATCAGCGAACGCATCGACTATTAATCCGATTAATCCGTTCCGCCACACGCCGCAAGGGCAAACTCCGCGCGGCGTTTTTCGTTTCAGACGACCCTTTCTGATAAAGAAGGTCGTCTGAAAACTTGGCTTATTTTATATAACGAAGAAATGCAATCAGATTTTCATAAAACATCCAAGCCCAAAAAACATACGCAATTAGAAACGGACGATGTTTGAGGAAATTTTTAAACTTTATCCGGCTATGGCATTTCTCCTCTAATAAATCTAAGAGTTTTTGCCGCTCCGACTCTTCACAACCTTCCAAAATCTCTGCTTTCAGCATTTCTATGGCTTTTTTGATATGGATTTTCCATCCATCCACAATCAATTTGTCGCCATATTTTGCCTTCAAGTCATTCGTAATAATAACAACATAGAATCCCACGATTAAAATAGCAGCAACTATTGCAGGGATGGGGTGATTATCACTAAGAGACCAAACCGCAACAGTCGACAACAGCAACCATGCAGCATGGTGATTCAACATCTTATGGTAGAAAGCAATCTGCTCATCAAGCTCATAAACTCTGTCAGCAAAAAACATATTATTTCCCTGCCTTCAACGCCGCCAATCTTTCAGCAATACGGTTGTTGCGGCTCAAGTCTTCCAATTCCTTCAATTTTGCCAACTGCGCGGCATCGGTACTGCTGTGTACCGCGTTCTGACGTCCCATCACGCGGTCGAAAGCGTTGCCGCTTTTTTCGGCATCACGGGCGATGCGGTTAAGGTCGCTGCCGCCTGCCGCTTTGCCTGCGCCCGCGCTTTGCTGCGCGGCGCGCCAGTCTTGTAACTGCTGCTGCATCTCGCGTTTTTTCGCCTGCAAGGCGGCGATAAAGCCTTCAAGTTCTTTTTCCTGTGCGGCGCAGTCGGCAATGGTGTTTTCCAAAACAGGCAGACGCGCTTCGATGTCCATTTGTTCGGCAATACCCGCCTCGGCAAGATCGTCGCGCCCCGCCGCTACGGCAGCTTGCAGGTTGGCATCGATGGCTTCGTGGCGGTTGCTCTCGTCCGCCATTTTCTTGGCGGCAAGGTGTTTCTGCGCCAACACTTTGCCCAACTCGGCACGCACCTCGTCCACTGCCCGCTCGATTTCGCGGATGCTCTCGTTCATGACCGCCTCAGGTGCAAGGTTCTCCGCCGCATCAATCAGGGCATGAAAACCGCCGCTCACCAGACGGCCCACTCTGCGGGATAGGGTTTCGCTCATTTGGATTTTCCTTTCAATAAAATGTGTTTGATTTTAAGTTGGCACGGGGGTAATCAACCGTCCGTCATTCCCGCGCAGGCGGGAATCCAGACCTTGGCGTTTTCGGGATATTCGGGCATGGCAGCCTGTACGGGAATAGCGGCAAACAAATACTTCTATTTCATGCGCCCCATTTTTTCAGACGACCTCAAACCTCGCCCGCCTGCTGCACAATCTTCGCCAGTTTCAAAGTATTTTCAAGCTGTTGCAGCACGGTATCGTCGTATGCCGCGCCTTTGCCAGTTACGGCGAGCTGCAAGATGCTGTCGGTGAGGCGGACGATACGCCACATCAGTTCGCGTTCGTATTTTTTCAAACTTTCGAGGTCGGCTTCTTCGGGCAGGTCGGCGGCGAGTGTCGCGCCTAAGTCGGGCAACTGCTCAAACAAACGCGCCACGATATGCGAATGCACCCCCGCCTGCTTTTCCGCGTGCAGCACGTCATGTTTCGCCGCTTGGAAAAACTGCTCCTGCGCCGTCAGCGCGGAACCGTAATCGCGCGTCTGCGTATGCGCCAAACGCGCCTGCTTGAGCAGCTCGCGGATTTTTTCAGACGGCGTATTCGCGCCTTCGATTTTTAATTCAGCAATAAAATCAGCGTCTTCCTGAGTGATTCGCACGCTGACGGGGATACGGTTTGTCGCATTCATATTCGTTTGATTTGGTTTGTATTCATTTGAATACAAATGTACAACATGAAATGACAAGATGCAATGTTCAAAACAGTTTAATTATGTAAATACCGATCCATCTGAGAAATCATCCCTATCCGCCCCTTGTTTTCAGACGACCCTAACCCCTTATAAATACAAACAATCGACATATCCAAAGCCATAACAAATGCCGTATAATCAAGCCCCAAGTTTACCCAGCCCTGAAGGTCGTCTGAAAACCATGCACTCAACTTACGCTACCGTACAGCGCGATTTGCTAGAAGCCAATCACCTTTCTCCTGAGCTGCTCGCCAAAAGCCTGAGCATCATCGGCGCGCATCACGTCGATTACGCCGACATCTACTGCCAGCGCACTGCTTTTGAAAGCTGGCATTTGGAAGAGGGCATCGTCAAATCGGGCAGTTTCCAAATCGATCAGGGGGTGGGCGTGCGCGCTGTTTCGGGCGAAAAAACCGCTTTTGCCTATGCGGACAGTTTGTGTATCGATTCGATCAACCGTTCCGCCCAAGCCGTCCGCGTCATCGGCGCGGCAGGCGGCGACGCTTCTGTCAAAGTGCCGTCCGCCGCATACGGCAAATCCGTCCATGCGGTGCTGAATCCTATTATCGGTCTCGATTCCGCTGCCAAAGTTGCCTTATTGAACAAAGTGGAAACGCTTGCCAAAGCCGCCGATCCGCGCATTGTGCAAGTGATGGCGGGGCTGACTTGCGAATACGACATGATTTACATCGCCCGCCTCGACGGCAGGCACGCCGCCGACATCCGTCCGATGGTGCGCCTGAACGTTACCGTCATCGCCAAACAGGGCGACAGACGTGAACAGGGCAGCGCGGGCGGCGGCGGTCGCTACGACTTGGCTTATTTTGATGAAACTTTGGTGCGGCAGTTTGTCGATTCCGCCGTCAAACAAGCTCTGATTAATCTCGAATCCCGCCCTGCACCCGCAGGCGAAATGACCGTTGTCTTGGGCAATGGCTGGCCGGGCGTGTTGCTGCACGAAGCCGTCGGACACGGCTTGGAAGGCGATTTCAACCGCAAAGAAACCAGCGTCTTTTCAGGCAGAATCGGCGAGCGCGTTGCCGCCAAAGGCGTTACCGTCGTTGACCAAGGCGACATTGCGGACAGGCGCGGCTCGCTCAATATCGACGACGAAGGCAACGAAACACGCCGCACCGTATTGATTGAGGACGGCATCTTGGTCGGCTATATGCAGGACGAAACCAACGCCCGCCTGATGGGTGCGCAATCGACCGGCAACGGCCGCCGCGAAAGCTACGCCTCCGCCCCTATGCCGCGCATGACCAATACCTTCATGGAAAACGGCGGCTACGAACCCGACGAAATCATCGCGTCCATCGACAAAGGCATTTACGCCGTCAATTTCGGCGGCGGACAGGTGGACATCACCAGCGGCAAATTCGTCTTCAGCGCATCCGAAGCGTGGTGGGTCGAAGGCGGCAAACTGCAATATCCTGTCAAAGGCGCGACCATCATCGGCAACGGGCCTGAAGTGTTGAAACATGTTTCCATGATAGGCAACGATACCGCGCTGGATAGTGGTGTCGGCGTGTGCGGCAAAGACGGGCAAAGCGTTCCTGTCGGCGTCGGACAACCGACCTTGCGGATTGATGCCGGACTGACCGTCGGCGGTAGCGAGATTTAAGTCAGGCAAGTAAAAATAAAACGTCGTCTGAAAACTGTATTTGGGGTTTTCAGACGATGTTTTGTTTTCAGAAGGTTCAGGACTAAGCTTCATATTCAAAACACAATCTTCGCCTCCTCCCTCCTCTTCCATTGATATAATAATTACTTTTTCAGACGACCTATCCCCATGAACATCACCCAAATCCTCTCTCAAGAACTCTCCGCTACCGCCGCGCAAATCACCGCTGCCGTCGAGCTTTTAGACGACGGCGCGACCGTGCCCTTTATCGCCCGCTACCGTAAGGAAGCCACGGGCGGGCTGGACGATACGCAACTGCGCCAGCTTGCCGAGCGGCTGCAATACCTGCGCGAGTTGGAAGAGCGCAAAGCTGTTGTTTTAAAAAGCATTGAAGAACAAGGCAAACTTTCAGACGACCTCAAAGCGCAAATCGAAGCAGCCGACAACAAAACCGCGCTGGAAGACCTGTATCTGCCCTACAAGCCCAAACGCCGCACCAAAGCGCAAATCGCGCGCGAACACGGTTTGCAGCCGCTGGCGGACGTGTTGCTTGTCGAGCAGCCGCAGGACGTGGAAGCCGCCGCACAGGGCTACCTGAACGAAAACGTCCCCGACGGCAAAGCCGCGCTGGACGGCGCGCGCGCGATTCTGATGGAGCAGTTTGCCGAAGATGCGGAACTCATCGGCACGCTGCGCGACAAGCTGTGGAACGAAGCCGAAATTCACGCGCAAGTCGTTGAAGGCAAAGAAACCGAAGGCGAAAAATTCAGCGATTATTTCGACCACCGCGAACCCGTCCGCGCCATGCCCAGCCACCGCGCGCTGGCGGTTTTGCGCGGCCGCAACGAAGGCGTGTTGAACATCGCGCTCAAATACCAGCCCGACGACACGCCGATTACGCAGCAAAGCGAATACGAGCAAATCATCGCCCGCCGCTTCAAGGTTTCAGACGGCCACAAATGGCTGCGCGACACCGTGCGCCTGACTTGGCGCGCGAAAATCTTTTTGTCGCTGGAACTCGAAGCCTTAGGTCGTCTGAAAGAAGCCGCCGACACCGACGCGATTACCGTGTTCGCCCGCAATCTCAAAGACTTGCTGCTCGCTGCGCCTGCCGGACGGCTGACCACTTTGGGTCTCGACCCCGGCTACCGCAACGGCGTGAAATGCGCCGTGGTGGACGACACAGGCAAGCTGCTGGATACGGTCATCGTCTATTTGCATCAAGAAAACAATATGTTGGCAACACTGTCGCGCCTGATTAAACAGCACGGCGTGAAGCTCATCGCCATCGGCAACGGCACCGCCAGCCGCGAAACCGACAAAATCGCGGGCGAACTGGTGCGCGGAATGCCGGAAATGGGGCTGCACAAAATCGTCGTGTCCGAAGCCGGCGCGTCGATTTATTCCGCGTCCGAACTGGCGGCACGCGAGTTCCCAGACTTGGACGTTTCCCTGCGCGGCGCGGTGTCCATCGCCCGCAGGCTGCAAGACCCGCTCGCCGAACTGGTCAAAATCGACCCGAAATCCATCGGCGTGGGCCAGTATCAGCACGACGTGAACCAAAGCCAGCTCGCCAAATCGCTGGACGCGGTGGTCGAAGACTGCGTGAACGCCGTCGGCGTGGACGTGAACACCGCCTCCGCCCCACTCTTGGCGCGGATTTCCGGTTTAAATCAAACCCTTGCCCAAAACATCGTCGCCTACCGCGATGAAAACGGCGCGTTCGACAGCCGCAAAAAATTGCTGAAAGTACCGCGTTTGGGCGAAAAAACCTTCGAGCAGGCGGCAGGCTTTTTGCGGATTAACGGCGGCAAAGAGCCGCTGGACGCGAGCGCCGTCCACCCCGAAGCCTATCCCGTCGTCGCTAAAATGCTGGCGCAACAAGGCATTACCGCCGCCGAACTCATCGGCAACCGCGAGCGTGTGAAGCAAATCAAAGCGTCCGACTTCACCGACGAACGCTTCGGCCTGCCGACCATTCTGGACATCCTGTCCGAGCTGGAAAAACCCGGCCGCGACCCGCGCGGCGAGTTTCAGACTGCCTCCTTCGCCGAAGGCATCCACGAAATCAGCGACTTGCAAGTCGGCATGATACTAGAAGGCGTGGTTTCCAACGTCGCCAACTTCGGCGCGTTCGTGGACATCGGCGTCCATCAGGACGGCTTGGTACACATCTCCGCCCTGTCCAATAAATTCGTCCAAGACCCGCGCGAAGTGGTAAAAGCCGGCGACGTGGTGAAAGTGAAAGTGCTGGAAGTCGATGCCGCCAGAAAACGCATCGCGCTGACCATGCGGCTGGATGACGAAGCCGGCGCAACCAAAGGCAACAGGTCGTCTGAAAGCAAACATTCCGAACGCCGCGACCGTAAACCCCAACGCAACGACCGTGCCCCGACCAATTCGGCGATGGCGGATGCGTTGGCGAAGTTGAAAAGGTAAGGTTGGCTTTTTGAGACTCAATTAAAGGTCGTCTGAAAAAAGGATTTTCAGACGACCTTTTTTACCACTGAAATCACCAAAACAAAAATATCCGACATTTAGAAAATGGTTCCTTCTCTTTCTAACAGAACAGAAAACAAGGTTGCCGTTTCAATAAAAAGGTCGTCTGAAACTTAATTCCCGATAGTAAATAGAATTAAACTTACAGGATTTCCGCACTTCCGTCCGACGTGAAGCACGGCATTACCTACCACCATTCAAATGGCGCAAACACATTTTGTAGTAGGCACATACAAACAGGCGTATAGTTTGAGATATTGCAAACCCATCATCACCACCCAAGGAGTCCAAACTATGAAACCTGTTTTGTTTGCCGCACTGATTTCCTGTTTTTCCGTTGCTGCCTATGCGGCTTGCGCCGACAGCCAGCAGCAGTGTGTGATTTATAAAAACGGCAATGTGGCGACTGAAGGCGGCTGTTCGGTCAACAAGTGTCAGAATGCCGATGCGCAGGTGTTGAAGTGGAAGCTGAAAAACGGTAAAGGCGTAACCGTGGAAATCGGGAAAAACGGCAAAGTTTTGGTGAACAAAAAACCGGGAGCGAAGGCGAACAACAGCAACGCGGCAGGCATGGGCTTGACGTGTTATGCCACCGATGCGGACAAGCGTGAGCAGTTCTGCTCGACCAATTATTGATACGACCAGCATGAAAAAGGTCGTCTGAACATTTTTCAGACGACCTTTCATATTTATACGGACACGCCGACTGCGCGGGCAATTGCCAACCCCTCTTCCGCGCTCATGTAAACAGGGCTTTCAGGGCGGTCGCTGCGGACAATATCGCCGTCTCGGAACATGACTAATTCATCAACAGCTAATTGCGACCAAGTTTCGTCTCGGGTCAAGGGCAGTGTGGCAATAACGGAGACTTTGTCATTCGGGGTGGTAACTGCGGAAAAATCGACCATCACGTCATCATCCAAAAGCCGTGCCTTGCCGAAAGGAGCTTTGCGCACGATATAGTGCAGCAGCGTGCTGGCATGTGCAAACAGGCAGTCGCCGTTGGACATCACAAAATTGAACAATCCAAAGCGGCGAATTTCGTGAGTTAGCGCAGCAACGGCATCAAACAAAGTATCGGAATCAGGTTTCTCAGCAAAACGGCTGCGAAGCCGGTTGAGGATATAACAAAATGCACGTTCGGAGTCGGTCGTACCGACAGCATGGTAATACTCGCCTTGTTCCGGATAAAAATCAATCAAATGCCCGTTATGCGCAAAGAGCCAATATTCGCCCCACATTTCGCGCATAAAAGGATGGGTATTGGCCAAAGAAGTCTGCCCTTGCGAGGCTTTACGGATGTGGGCGATGACGTTTTCAGATTTAATTTGATAGGCGCGAACCAAGTCGGCAACCGGGGAATTTGCGCTGGGCTTATCATCGTGAAACAATCGTACACCTTTCCCTTCAAAGAAACCGATACCGAATCCATCGGCGTGATGGTCGGTAATGCCGCCGCGGCGGCGGAAACCCTCGAAGGAAAACATAATGTCCGTTGGGGTATTACAGTTCATGCCGAGCAGTTGGCACATAATTTTGACCTTTATTGTTTTAATAGGAATAGAACAGTCGGATTATGGTACATTGGACAATCCGTTTCAATAGACACGATACAGTATCCCCACAAAATCAATACAACTCTTCATAGCAGGACATCACAATAATAAAAACCGGATTTCAAAATGAAATCCGGTCTACGATATATTCAAATTTAAAAGCATTCATCAAAAGTATTTGGCTGCCAAATATCCTGCCGCCACCAAGCCGAACATAGCCAACACACCCAAAACAGAAACCAGAACAATCATATTGCGTTTGGAAGTAAGGGCTTCCAGTCTAGGATCCTGCCCCAACTCCTGCCGCAATTTGCTTTCAAGTTCGGCACGGATTTCTTTCCGCATCAACTTCTCTTCCCGCTCTTTTTCAAGTTGCAATTTATGAGCGATTTCAGCTTGTTTTTTATGCTCAAACGCCACCTTTTCCTGCCACTCAATACGTTTACGCTGGATGATTTGCTCGGTTGCACTGGCAAAATGGAAATGGCAGACGGCACATTCCTCTGCTGCCACATCCTCCGTAATCGTCATACAAACGGGACATTGCTTTAAAGACGCTTCCTCGTTTTCACCTTCGTCCTCACTTACCTGCAACTCCATGGACTGACGCACAATAACATCAAGCCCCAAGTAGTTGAAATACTGCTGCGCATTCTCGCGCTCATCCTGCGTACAATTCTCGGCAATAATCGCTTGCGGACGTTCAGAAAGTGCCTGAACCAAATCTTCTGCTTCTTTTTCCGGCAAGTTATCATATAGGCATGCATTGATACGCTCATGATCGACATCTGGCGGATAAGAAACATAAACATCGTAAAGTTTGTCAGAGTTTTTCATTGTTATCCTAGAACAAACCGAACTTTTAATCCCATTCACGGAAACCGGCTTGATTTTGCTTATACCATGATACACGGCAGCGATCCGTCAACCTATCATCTGACTTAGACACTACTCCCGAAACTTCCTAAACTACCCAACTATCTGATAATTAGCTTTGGGTATGCAACCTATCGGCACCAAGCCGAATGTAAATCAAATAACAGATAGTACATGAGTAAATATTCCCAAAGGGAATTATAGATTATAAGACAGATGATTTTTATTGGAAAGCAATTACAAACGAAAGGCCGTTTGTATAAACAAACGGCCTTTTTTATCTACATATGGCTCAAACTGAGAAGGATGACCCGCAACCGCAAGTCGTTTCTGCATTCGGATTACGAATAACAAATTGCGATCCTTGCAAACTTTCAGTGTAATCAATTTCCGCACCAACCAAATATTGGTAGCTCATCGGGTCCACCAAGAAAGTCAGGCCGTTTTTCTGAATTTCAAAATCGTCATCATTTTTGATTTCATCAAAAGTAAAACCATACTGGAATCCCGAACAACCTCCGCCATTAACAAACACGCGTAATTTCAAATCGGGATTGTTTTCTTCTGCAATCAAATCGGCAACCTTGGTACAGCAGCTATCAGTGAAAATAATTGGACTTTCGTCTGACATGATGTGTTTCCTTTTATATGAATATTTTCGATATTGTCCTGCAAACCTTAACCTAAAGCAAGTCTGCCCTCAGATTGAACGGCATCAAGAGTTGCAGCTTCACGGACTTCTCCATGCAAGATGGAGTCCGCCTCTATATTTATCAATAGAGATAAAAACCATAAACCACTACTTAACAAGTCGTCTGAAAATACAAGGACTACACCATTCAAATATTTCGCCCGAACCACTCGACACGCCCGATAATGGCAACATCGTCAGTCAAATTATTCAAATCAATTTCAAAAGTCGGATAAGCCTCATTGGCGGAAATCACATTCACCACCCCGCCTGGCATCAGCTGTAATCGTTTTACCAACAAATTCTCATTAAGCCTCAAAACGTACAGCCCATCCTTCGGCGCAGTCTCAGCATGATTGATTAAAATAGTATCCCCATCATTCAAAACCCCTTCCATAGAATCCCCCTTGACCGAAATAACGGAAAGGTTTTTAGTATCACGGGTAACATAATTTTCTACCCAATACCGACGGAATGCCATGGTAAAAACAGGTTTTTCATCACCTACTAACCGCCCATGTCCGGCGGCAGCCTGAATATCATAACGCGGAACAAAGACAAACTCGTCGATATCAACCGGATTACCCAATGTATCATAAGCAACTGCAGTAGAAGACGGAACTTGCACATTAGGGAACGGACTCCCCTCCCCAGTCAACAGCCAGTCAATACTGCAACCTTTCAGTTGTTTGATTTTTTTTAGAGTTTCCGATTTCGGCAAACCGCCTTCGTTCCAAATCCTACTAAATCCCGCAATGGTCATATCAATGTCTGCGGCAATTTTGGCTTGGCGCGCTTCGTCTTTCCACAAAAACACCAATCTGTCTTTAAATGTATCCATATCGATCCTCAGGCTGAAATGCGCCTCCTACAATGAAGCACTTGTGGGTTTATTTTACCTTAGTTTTATTAAAAATGTAAGAAAAATATTAGTTGAATTAAGAAAAAGTATTGCATTTTTTGTTTTTGCTTAGTATGATTCTTCTAACGCTTCAAACAAACCAGGCCTTCCTCAGCCATAATTAGGTAAAAACATGGCATATATTACGATGATTGTAATCAGATTTTCATGAAGCAAAGGCTGTTTGACACAAGCAAGTAAGAAAAATCTTAGTTTTATTTGATTGGAGGATATAATGACCCGTTACCGTAAAAATGCATGGCTCGCCGTTGCTGCCTTCGTTTTAGGATTTTTGGCATTTCCTTTCAGTTATTCAGAAGCCCATCAATCTTCCGAACAACATCTCTCTGCCGAGATGTGCGACCGCCTTAGCGGAATGGCCTCCGACAAAATGGACGGTATCCAATTATCCGTCGCCCAAGAATGCGATACACTCGAAGCATCACACGATTGGGAACAACAATACGGCGGGTTGAACGAACATGAGATAATTGCAGGAATTGTGTACGAATAACTGCTGCATTTCCGGAACTGTGCAGTTTTATAGAATGCCGATACCTACTTTTTCAAACCAAAGCTTTTCAGACGACCTTCTATGTCGTCTGAAAATACTTTCTCCGACCCAACTAGGCATTTATATCCAACGTACAGGCATGAGGCTAACAAACCGGTTGGATCCGTACTGAAATATTGACCACTACTGTATATTTAAGGGTCCTTGGATTCGGATTTCAAGTGC
>NZ_KV789611.1:5620-27568 GCF_001807625.1 Neisseria sp. HMSC03D10 | reverse complement strand
GGTTGTCGGGGGAAAAGGAATTTTGCAAAGGTATCGGGTTGTTTGTTGGAATCTTCAATGGCTCGCGGGCTACAAAGTTTTTTGGCAACGCAAGCTCCGTAGCGTGGGCTCTGTCCACGAAAATGGTTAACACATAAAGGTCGTCTGAAAACCCAATGCAGGTTTTCAGACGACCTTTGTGTTTGGACTGCGTATCGGTTTTGGTTGGCACGGTATCCGTAGTGTGGGTTCTACCCACGAAGCTGACTAGCGGACAGGTCGTCTGGAATCTTAAGTGCACGCTACAAAGTTTTTGGCAACGAGCGCCGTAGCGTGGATTTCGCCCACGAAAACAAATAGGCACAAAGGTCGTCTGAAAACTAAAAATTGCAGTACCTAAAAACTTTTAGGCTAGGGAACCCTCTATAAGCGGAGGTTGCTTGAAGATTCTGTCTTGCTGTTTTAAAATGACGGATTGTTACGTTATATCAATTGGAGGGAGAAAACATGAAACATTGGAAACTCGGCGTCATCGCTGCATTAATGTCCGGCGCAGTTTATGCAGCCCCGATGAACGTCGTTACCAGCTTCAGCATTTTGGGCGATGTTGCCAAACAAATCGGCGGCGACCGTGTTGCCGTACAAAATTTGGTCGGTTCCAACCAAGACACCCACGCCTACCACATGACCAGCGGCGATATCAAAAAAATCCGCGGTGCAAAATTAGTCCTGCTCAACGGCTTGGGCTTGGAAGCGGCTGATGTTCAGCGCGCCGTCAAACAAAGCAAAGTCCCCTTCGCCGAAGCAGCCAAAGGCATACAGGCGCTTAAAGCCGAAGAAGGCGAACATCATCACGACCACGAAGGCCATCACCACGACCACGGCGAATTTGACCCGCACGTCTGGAACGACCCCGTTTTGATGACAACCTACGCCCAAAACGTTGCCAACGCCCTGATTCAGGCAGACCCCGAAGGCAAAACCTATTACCAACAACGCTTGGGCAACTACCAAGTGCAACTGAAAAAACTGCACAGCGACGCTCAAACCGCCTTTAACGCCGTTCCCGCCGCCAAGCGCAAAGTCCTGACCGGACACGATGCTTTCTCATACATGGGCAAACGCTACAATATCGAGTTCATCGCCCCGCAAGGCGTGAGCAGCGAAGCCGAGCCGTCCGCCAAACAAGTGGCTTCCATCATCCGCCAAATCAAACGCGAAGGCATCAAAGCCGTGTTCACTGAAAACATCAAAGACACGCGCATGGTTGACCGCATCGCCAAAGAAACCGGCGTCAACGTCAGCGGCAAACTCTACTCCGACGCACTCGGCGGCGCACCTGCCAATACTTACATCGGCATGTACCGCTACAACGTCAAAGCCTTGACTGATGCGATGAAGAAATAAAACCGCTTGATTGGTTTGAATTGAAAAAGTCAAAAGGTCGTCTGAAAACGAAAATATGGTTTTCAGACGACCTTTTGTTTATAAGCCGCTTCAAACGGCATTTTACGCAAAAATAAAACCTTCATAGAAAAAAAATCAGATTTTAAGGCGTCATCAAAAATATCATTTAGACAAACTACACTAAATTTCATTAATATCCGCAAAATTTAATTTAAAACAATAAAACAACAATATGAAAAATATTCTTATTTCATTCGTTATCTTTGCTCCGTTGGTTGTCCGTGCCGACCTGCCTTTGAATATTGAAGAAATCATGACGGACAAGGGCAAATTGAAACTCGACGCTTCCGTTACCTATATCAACAGCGAAAGCAGCCGTTCCGAACTTGCTGCGCCAATTTACATTCAGACCAGCTCTGCTTCCTTTATCCCCGTCCCGACCGAAATTCAGGAAAACGGCAGCAACAGCGATATGCTCGTCGGTACGCTCGGCCTGCGCTACGGCTTGACCGGAAACACCGAAATTTACGGCAGCAGCAGCTACTTGGGGCGCGAAGACCGACAATTCGACGGCGAAAGCAGTAAAACCCACGACAAGCACCTCTCCGACGTATCCCTTGGCATCAGCCACACTTTCCTCAAAGATGATAAAAACCCTGCCTTGATAGGTTTTCTCGAAGGTACGGTTTACGAAAAATCACGCGGCAAAGCCTCGTCAGGCAAATCATGGCTGATTGGCGCGACCACCTACAAAGCCATCGACCCCGTCGTCCTCGCCCTGACTGCCGCCTACCGCATCAACGGCAGCAAAACCCTTTCAGACGACGTCAATTATAGTGGATTAACCTTTAAACCAGTACGGCGTTGCCTCGCCTTGTCGTACTATCTGTACTGTCTAGCCTTGTCCTGATTTAAAGTTAATCCACTATACAAAGCAGGCAACTACTGGATGCTGAATCCCAATATATCCTTCGCCGCCAACGACAGAATCAGCCTCACGGGCGGCATCCAATGGCTGGGCAAGCAGCCCGACCGACTGGACGGCAAAAAAGAATCCGCAAGGAATACATCTACCTACGCCCATCTCGGCGCAGGCCTCGGCTTCTCCAAAGCCACGTCTTTAAACGCATCCGCACGCTTCAATATTTCAGGGCAGAGCAGCTCCGAACTGAAATTGGGCGTACAGCATACGTTTTAAGCAGGCTTTGATTTTCCAACCTTGTAAAAAAAGGACTTTTATGAAAAAACAAATTACCGCAGCCATGATGATTCTGACGATGATTGCCGCTCCCGCAATGGCAAACAGCATGGATAATCAGGCATTTGAAAACTAAGTGTTCCACACGCAGGCAGATACGCCTATGCAGTTGGCTGAGCTTTCTCAGAAGGAAATGAAGGAGACTGAGGGGGCTTGGGTTGCTCTTGCATGGCGGGGAGTTACTGTAATGTCGCGTGGTTTTACTCATATAATTAAAGGAAGTAAATTATCTCAGGGGCAGGCAGTTAATGTGTTACGTAATGGTGGTAATGTAATTACTAATAATCAGAGATATTCAGCAAAACTGGCGCAAAATGCATGGGGTAAAAATAATGTGATTCGTCATGATGCTCATGGTACTCATAAAAGTTATATGCCACATTATCAACACAAAAGTTCGAAAGTTACAGGTCATACCTCTTATCGTAAATAGTTAAATAGTCTGGCTTAATTTTTATTAAGCTAGATTTGGAATAGTTGTTATGTCTTCTGCAATAATTGTTAATTTCGATAAACCAACAGATACAGAGCTTCTAGGTTTTTCGAAATATAATGAACACACTTTGTTTCATATTGGGTATAAGAATTTTTCCCTATATGAATGGATATATACTTCTTCAGAGGGAGAAGGAATATATCCTGAAATTTTTTCTAATAAGCGTGGTTATCTCGAATTTATTAAAAAAAAATAAAAAGAACCTAAATTTAAATCATTTTAGGCTTTGTGAAGAATTATTAAAAAGATTAAGGGGGATTCCCCAAGATTTTTTCCTGTATGTAGGGGATATGAGTGATATGAATAAATTAGAGATGCTTCCAAAAAGTTTATTGTCTTTAAATGAGATAACAGATAAAACCTTGTTAAGAGAAGATGTTGTTTACCGTATTAGTAAGTAGTTAGGTTTTATTTTTATTAAGTGATTTGAGGTTTTCGGTAAGTATAGATATAAGGTTGAGTTATAACCAAACATTCATGTGATTCAACGGTTTTGTTGGGCTTGGCAACTCGACCTGCGCTTGCTGAAATTGGGCGTACAGTTATACTTTTAAGCGGGCTTTGATTTTTTAACCTGTAAACAACAAGAGAATTTCTTCGCCCTTGGGAATCAAAATCTACGGACAGATCATGGAAAAACCGCTTCTAACCCCTCCTTTTTTTCTATTTGAAGATGTGTCTTTGGATATATTTCAAGGATTGTCGGAATTGGAAAAGAAAATAGAGCCGCAGGATTTGATGGATGATGTTTACCGTGCTTTTGATTCGGTTGGAAATATTCTGAATTTCCGTATAGTAGAAAAAGAGCAAAAAGGGTTTTGGGTAAGTACCAAAATCAAAACAGTTGTATTTGATTCGGCGGATATGTCTTCCGATGATCTTTTTCTGAAATGCTTATAGTCTTCATATCAGGCTTATTTTGAAACTGAACCTACCGGTTTAGATAAACGGCAGCTGATGAAAACGTTAATTCAAAAATGCGGATTCAGTTGTTGACGAAAAAATGGATTTTGAAATAACAGAATCTGGTTTCGACCATGTATGAGATAAAAAAATTTCTTTCGGCTGTTTGATTGCCACATCGCAACCCTGCGAATTGCTGACAAAATCTTGGGGTGAAACTTTTTCTTTAATTATGAAGAAGATGGATTTATGGATTTATTTCAGATTTTGTGAGGGAAATATTTATACAATAAGGAAGAATGAAACTGAATCTTGTCTTACAGAAAGAGGAGGTGAATGGTTGAAACATATTTATGAATTTAATCGGGGAAGTTTTATTTTTTCTGATGTGCTTCTAAAAAAGAGAGAAAGCGAAGAGAATTTTGCAGAAATTGTTTTAAAATCAATAAAAAATAATAAAATTTTGACAGTTAAGGTACGGTCAGACTTGCATTTTGACTTAAGAAATATTTATCGTATTGAGATGTAATAATGCAATTGATATGTGCCGATTGGACAGGTATAGGAAATTTTATGAAAACCTTCGAAAAAACATGGTCTGCCCAATATCGGGATATAGAGATTGTGGTACACAATTTTTGGAATTTGGAGCGGACAGGGGCGGAAGTCTATATCAACGGAAGGCGGGTTTATCATAACGAAGCCGAGATGGCGTATGCTCCTTTGCATTCGCTGATGGGGGAATACCTGGAATTTGAAGAAAGCGGTACGAAAATTACCGTTGAAATCGGCAGCGCGTGGCATTTTTACGGTATGGCTTGCCGTATTTCGATAAACGGAAAATATCATGCCGGAAATAGGATTGTCTGGTTTGCTAAGAAAGCCGGCATGTAAGAATAATTTTGCAAGAGGTCGCCTGAAAGCCTTTTCAGACGACCTCTTACATATGATGATGTTTAAACGTATTTGTCTGTCAGTGCCTATTGCCGTTTCTTTATCCGGTCCTCTGAATGCTGCACCGATGTTTAACGATAATCCTGTTGTTTACGGAAAAATCAAAGTGCAAAGTTGGAAAGAGAGGCGCGATTTCAATATTGTGAAGCAGGATTTGGATTTTTCCTGCGGTGCGGCTTCGGTGGCGACGCTTTTGAACAATTTTTACGGGCAAAAGCTGACGGAGGAAGAAGTGTTGAAAAAGCTGGATAAGGAGCAGATGCGCGCGTCGTTTGAGGATACGCAGCGCATCATGCCTGATTTGGGTTTTGAGGCGAAAGGCTATGCCTTGTCTTTCGAGCAGCTTGCGTAGTTGAAAATTCCTGTCATCGTGTATCTGAAATACCGTAAGGACGATCATTTCTCGGTATTGCGCGGGATAGACGGCAATACGGTTTTGCTTGCCGACCCGTCGCTGGGTCATGTTTCCATGAGCAGGGCGCAGTTTTTGGATGCTTGGAAAACCCGCGAGGGAAATTTGGCCGGTAAAATTTTGGCGGTTGTGCCGAAAGGGGCGGATACCGGCGGGGATAAGGCGTTTTTCACATGCAGTCCGAAACGTCAGACGGAGTTTGTGGTCGGGCAGGTAAAATGGCGGCGTGCTGATTGAAATTCCGGCAAAGGTCGTCTGAAAACCGAAAATATGGTTTTCAGACGACCTTTGTTGTATTTGGTAACTATATGTTCCCGTTGTATAATCGCGGGTTTTCAATTCAATAATAAACATACAGGAACCACCATGACAGAATCCATCACCCGCGACAGTATGCAATACGATGTCGTGATTGTCGGCGCAGGCCCGTCGGGTTTGTCCGCCGCCATCAAACTCAAGCAGCTTGCCGAAAAAAACGGGCGCGAAATCAGCGTTTGCGTGGTGGAGAAGGGTTCTGAGGCGGGTGCGCATTCGCTGGCGGGTGCGGTCATTGATCCGATTGCGCTGAATGAGCTGATTCCCGATTGGAAAGAAAAAGGCGCGCCGCTGACGCGCGCGGTAACGCAGGACAAAGTGTTGTTCCTGACCGAGAAAAAAGCGTTCAATCTGCCTGTTACTCCTAATTTTGACAATCATGGCAACTACATCGTCAGCTTGGGCGAAGTCGTGCGCTGGTTGGCGGAGCAGGCGGAAAATATGGGCGTGGAAATCTATCCGGGCTTCGCCGCTGCCGAAGTGCTGTATCACGAAGACGGTTCGGTCAAAGGCATTGCAACCGGCAATATGGGCATCGGCAAAGACGGCGAGCCGACCGACAGTTTCCAGCCCGGCATGGAGCTTTGGGCGCAACAAACCCTGTTTGCCGAAGGTTGCCGCGGTTCGCTTTCCAAACAAGTCATCGAACGCTTCAAACTCGACCAAAACAGCCAGCCGCAAACTTACGGCTTGGGCATCAAAGAGATTTGGGAAGTGTCGTCTGAAAAACATCAGCCCGGTTTGGTGGTACACAGCGCGGGCTGGCCGCTGGACAGTCAAACCTACGGCGGTGCGTTTGTTTACCATTTCGACGACAACAAAGTCGCCGTCGGCTTCGTGGTCGGTTTGGACTATCAAAACCCTTATCTGTCGCCGTTTGAAGAGTTCCAACGTTTCAAAACCCATCCCGAGATCCGCAAAACTTTCGAAGGCGGCCGCCGCATTGCTTACGGCGCGCGTTCTCTGATTGAAGGCGGTCTGCAAAGCCTGCCGAAGCTCTCGTTCAAAGGCGGCGTTTTAATCGGCGATGCGGCGGGTTTCCTCAATATGCCGCGCATCAAAGGCATTCATACCGCGATGAAATCTGCCATGCTCGCTGCAGAGGCTGTGTTTCCGTTGTTGGAAAATCTTGAAGAAGTGGAGGGTTTCGACAGCGGCAAAGAGGCGGCGGATTATCTGCAACGTTTTAAACAAAGCTGGCTGTACCAAGAGCTTTACGCCGCGCGTAATGTCCGTCCGTCATTCAAATGGGGCGTTTACCTCGGTTCGCTTTATACCGGCATCGACCAGATGATTTTCAGAGGCAAGGCCCCGTGGACCTTGAAACATCACGGCAAAGACAACGAGCAGCTCAAAAAAGCCGCCGCGTGCAAGCCGATTGATTATCCGAAACCCGACGGCGTGTTGACCTTCGACCGTTTAAGCAGCGTCTTCCTCGCCAACCTCGCGCACGAAGAAAACCAGCCCGACCATTTGGTGCTGAAAAATCCGCAAACAATGATAGACGTGAACTACAAAGAATACGCCTCGCCCGAAACCCGCTATTGTCCGGCTGGTGTGTATGAAATCGTCGAAGAAAACGGCAGCCCGCGCCTGCAAATCAACGCCGCCAACTGCGTCCACTGCAAAACGTGCGACATCAAAGACCCGACGCAAAACATTACTTGGATTTGCCCCGAAGGCGCAAGCGGGCCGAATTACGGCGGGATGTAGGTTTCGGCGGTAGCTTGAGCTAGGTTGGTAAACATTTGCCGCGCCGGATAAAAAAGGTCGTCTGAAAATCTTGGTTTAAGGTTTTCAGACGACCTTTTTTCATAGTCGGAAAGTGTTGAAGAAGGGATAGGATTTTATCTGCTTAAAACGTAAAGGTCGTCTGAAAGAAAGGAGATGGGAATACAGAGTTCACAGGCAAAACCCAAATCCTGAACCGTCCCCTTTTCAACTTTGGAAGATAAAGGAAATTTGTCAAACTGCTTTCGGCGACTTGTTTCATCAAAACAGTCTTTACTCCAACCTTCCAAAGTCTCTCCACCGATTTAATGAATGACGGTTTTCAGACGACCTTTGAGGTCGTCTGAAAACCATACAAGCCTTACAGCAACACTTTTTCCACGCCGCCGTTGTTGGCTTTTTTCACAAACTCGTCCAGCCAGTTTTCGCCGAGGATGTGTTTCGCCATTTCGATGACGATATAGTCGGCAGGCATGTCGTTGTCGTCGGCGTAGCGGCTCAGGCCTTGCAGGCAGGCGGGGCAGGTGGTGAGCATTTTGACGGGTTCGCCCTGCGGCAGCTCTTTGAGGTTTTTCTCGATTTCTTCCTGTTTGCGGAATTTGACTTGGGTGGCGATGTCGGGGCGTTTGACGGCGAACATGCCGGATTCGCCGCAACAGCGGTCGCTTAAGACGACTTTCTGCCCCATGAGGCTGCTTGCCATTTGGGTGGCGTTCATGGTTTTGATGGGCGTGTGGCAGGGGTCGTGGTAGAGGTATTGCTGACCTTTCACGCCGTTCAGTTGCACGCCTTTTTCGAGCAGGTATTCGTGGATGTCGATGATGCGGCAGCCGGGGAAGATTTCTTCAAAGCGGTATTTTTCGAGCTGGTCGTAGCAGGTGCCGCAACTGACGACGACGGTTTTGATGTCGAGGTAGTTGAGGGTGTTCGCCATGCGGTGGAAGGCGACGCGGTTGTTGGTGCTCATTTGTTCAGCTTTTGCCTTGTTGCCGCCCGCGTCCTGCGGATAGCCGCAACACATATAGCCGGGCGGTAGGACGGTTTGTACGCCGACGTGCCAGAGCATGGCTTGAACAGCGAGTCCGATTTGACTGAACAAACGCTCGGAACCGCAGCCGGGGAAGTAGAACACGGCTTCTGCATCTTCGGGCGTGGCGGGGTTGCGGATGATGGGGATGCTTTTGTCGTCTTCGATGCCGAGCATGGAGCGCGGTGTTTTGGCGGGTACGCTTTTGGGCAGAGGACGGTTGATGAAGTGGATGATTTGTTCTTTGACCGGAGCGGTGCCGACGGTGGCTTTGGGTTCGGCTTTTTGTTTTTTGGTACCGACGGGTAGGAGTTTGCCGATTTTGTAGGCGAAGTTCTGCGCGGGGAAGCCGGTCTGTATCATGGCGGCGCGCAGGGCTTTGATGGTTTTAGGGCCGGTGGCGTTCAGGAACGCCATGCCCATTGATGCGGCGGGTGCGAAGCGTTTGTGGCCGGAATCGGCAAGGTAGTTGCGGATGGCTACGGTTACATCGCCGAAGTCGATGTTGACGGGGCAGGGTTTGACGCAGCGGTGGCACACGGTGCAGTGGTCGCCGATGTCCATGAGTTCTTCAAAGTGTTTGATGGAAACGCCGCGGCGGGTTTGCTCTTCGTATAAGAAGGCTTCGGTCAAGAGCCCCACGCCGAGGATTTTGTTGCGCGGGCTGTACAGCAGGTTGGCGCGCGGAACGTGGGTGGAGCAGACGGGTTTGCATTTGCCGCAGCGCAGGCAGTCTTTGACGGAATCGGCGATGGTGCCGAGGTCTGATTTTTCCATAATCAGCGATTCCGCGCCCAACAGCTCGAAAGACGGCGTGTAGGCGTTGCGTAGGTCCGAGCCTTTCATCAGTTTGTGACGGTTGAAGGTGTGTTTGGGGTCGACTTGGTTTTTGTAGTCCCAAAACGGCTGCAAGTCTTCATCGGTCAGAAATTCGAGCTTGGTGATGCCGATGCCGTGTTCGCCCGAAATCACGCCGCCGAGCGAGCGGGCGAGCTTCATGATGCGTTCGACCGAACGGTAGGCGGTCTGAAGCATTTGGGCGTCGTCTGAATTGACAGGGATGTTGGTATGGACGTTGCCGTCACCGGCGTGCATATGCAGGGCAACGAAGACTCTGCCGCGCACGGTTTTAGCGTGGATTTTGCCCAAGCCTTCGATGATTTTGGTGTCGGTTTTGCCGCTGAAGATTTCGGCGAGCGGTTTCATTACATCGTCTTTGACGGACACGCGCAGGCGGAAATCGCGGAATGCGGTGAAACAGCTCTCGTCGTCTTTGGCTTCGGGCGCGGCATGGACGGCTGCGCCGTAGCGGGCTTTGTAGTCGGCAAGCGGCGTGTCCAGATGGGCGAGCAACCAGTCCCAACGTTCTTTGACAGCGGAAACGTGGGCAAGGGCGTGTTTGCCGCGTTCGCCCAAAAGTTCGGCGGTCGGCAGGTCCGTGCCCATTTTGTCGATGGGGAGTTTGCCGGAAAGATATTGCTCCAATGCGGCGCAGAGGGTGAGTTTGTTTTGGATGGAAAGCTCGATGTTGATGCGTTCGATACCGTCCGAATACTCGCCCAGCCGCTCCAGCGGAATCACCACGTCTTCGTTGATTTTAAAGGCGTTGGTGTGCTTGGCGATGGCGGCGGTGCGGCTGCGGTCGAGCCAGAAGGTTTTGCGCGCTTCGGGCGACACGGCGATAAAGCCTTCGCCGTCGCGGGCGCGGGCAAGTTCGCAGATGTGTTCGGCGGCTGCCTCTACGGCGGCTTCGTCGTCTGAAACCACGTCCGCCAGCAAGACCATTTTCGGTCGTCCCTTGCCTGCCGCTTTGGTGGCGTAACCGACGGCGCGGACATAACGCCAGTCCAAATGCTCCAAACCCGCCAGCCGCACGCTGTCGTGGGCGAGCAGGAAATCGCGGATTTCGACGATAGAAGGCGTGGCGGTGGCGACCGTGCCGAAAAACTCCATACACACGGTGCGCGTGTATTTCGGCATTTTGTGTAACACGAAGGCGACGCTGGTGATGATGCCGTCCGTACCTTCTTTTTGCACGCCGGGCAGGCCGCTCAAGAATTTGTCGGTAACGTCTTTGCCCAAACCGACTTTGCGGAATTTGTGGCCGGGGATTTCCAAGCGTTCGGTTTTAACGACATTGATGCCGTCTGAATCCAGCGTGTGAACGTCGAACACGGCGGTTTCTTCATCGTGGATTTTGCCGAAATTGTGGCGCACGCGCTCGATGCGCAGCCATTCGCCCTGCGGGTTGACCATCTGCCAGTAGGCGAGGTTGTCCAACGCCGTCCCCCACAGCACGGCTTTTTTACCGCCTGCGTTCATCGCCACATTGCCGCCCACGCAGGACGCGTCGGCGGAAGTCGGATCGACGGCGAACACCAAACCCGCCTGATGTGCGGTTTCTTCCACCCGCCGCGTTACCACGCCCGCGCCGCAATGGATAATCGGATGTTTGCCGTTTAAACCCGCCAGTTCGACAAATTCCACGCCGCGATGCTTGTCCAACTTTTCCGTATTGATAACCGCGCTCATCGCATCCAAAGGCACGGCGCCGCCGGTATAACCCGTGCCGCCGCCGCGCGGGATAATGACCAAATCCAGCTCGATTAAGGCGCGCACCAAAGGCGCGACTTCCGCCTCCGTGTCGGGATTGACGACGACAAACGGATACTCCACGCGCCAGTCGGTCGCATCGGTAACGTGCGTTACCCGCGCCAGCCCGTCAAACATAATATTGTGCGGCTTGGTGATTTTGCTCAAACGCTCCAAAATCTGCCGCCGCTTTTGGCGCGTTTCGTCAAAGCTGCCGTCAAAACGCTCAACCGCCTTTTCCGCCGCCACCACCAATACATCGACTTGCGGATTGTCGTCGCGGCGTTTGCGGATTTCGTTCAACCGGTGGCGCATTTCCCGCACCAGCGCGGCACGGCGTTTCGGGTGCTCCAGCAAATCATCAACCAGATACGGATTGCGCACGACCACCCAAATATCACCCAACACTTCAAACAGCATCCGCGCCGAACGCCCCGTCCTGCGCTGTCCGCGCAAGTCTTGCAGAATCTGCCACGCCTCGTCGCCCAACAGGCGGATGACGATTTCGCGGTCGGTGTAGGAAGTATAGTTGTAGGGAATTTCCCGAATACGCTGCGGGGCGGTAGTCGTGGTCATGGTGGCGGTGTGTCCGTATGATTATTGGTACGGCGAAACTGCGGAAAGCTGCGGCATGATTTCGCCGTATTTTTATGAAAAGGTCGTCTGAAAGTGCAGCTTCAACGAAGTTATAGTGGATTAAATTTAAATCAGGACAAGGCAACGAAGCCGCAGACATTACAAATAGTACGGCCAAGGCGAGGCAACGCCGTACTGGTTTAAAGTTAATCCACTATAAAATGATTTTCAAAACAATCAGAACAACTCGTTGGAAAAGCGATAATGTAGTTTAAATTCCGATGTTTTTCAACGGAAAAGGCGAAAAATGTTTCAATAGGAATAATTTTCAAAAAGCAAATATTGTTGACAATTTAAAGGTAAAAAGACTTTTCAGACGACCTTCGACACCGCCGCGCTTGAGTTTTCCCGTAAAACAGTTATAATGCCACTCTCTTACGGCGGGTCTCCCCGCATGGTAATTCGGAACACCGGGTCAGGGGCGGAAGCCAGCAGCCCACTCCGATGCGTCAGTGCCGGGGGTCTGGCTCGCCACCCTATTAAAAAACACCGAAGATTGATTGGTCTTCGGTGTTTTTGCTTTTGCAGAATCCGGGATGGGAAAAGGTCGCCTGAACATTTTCAGACGACCTTTTCGTTCATGTCGATTTAAACATCTTCTTTAATCAGCGATTTGGACAATTCCTCCAAAGGCACGCCTTTGGTTTCCGGCATCATCGTCATCACAAAGACGAGCTGCAACACCATCATCGCCGTAAAGCAGACGAATACCCAGCCCGCTCCGATACTGCCGAACAGGAACGGAATGGCGGCGGGAATGGCGGCGGCAAGCACCCAGTGGGTCGAGCTGCCCAACGCCTGACCTTGTGCACGCAGGTGGCTGGGGAAAATTTCGGAGATAAACACCCAAATCACCGTACCCTGACCGATGGCGTGTGCGGCGATAAAGAGGAAGAAAAAGAGCGGAACCGCCATGCCCTTCCAGCCGAGGAAGAAGGCAAGCGACACCAAACCGAGCGAAATGATGTAGCCGAACGAGCCGATATACATCAGTTGGCGGCGGCCGAATTTATCGATTAATGCCAAGCCGACGAAAGTGAAAATCAGGTTGACCAAACCCACGCCCACGCTGCCGCCCAAGGCCGCGCTTTTTTCCAAACCTGCGATTTCAAAAATACGCGGTGCGTAGTAGAGGAAGGCGTTGATGCCCGACATTTGGTTGAAAAACGCAATCAGGAATGCCAGTAAAACAGGCAGGCGGTATTTTTTCAGCCACAGGCTTTCTTTTTTACCGCTGTCTTCGCGGGTGGAGGCGACCAATTCTTCAATGTCCGCATCAGGATTGACCAAGGCAAGCACTTTGCGCGCTTCGTCGATACGCCCTTTTATCACCAACCAGCGCGGCGAAAGCGGAATGCTCAACACCATGACCGTATAAATCAAGGCAGGGACGACTTGTACCCCCAGCATCCAACGCCAAGTGTTCTCGCCCAAATTCAGACCGGAGAAAATATAGTTGGAAAGATAGGCAATCAGGATACCGAAGACGATGTTGAATTGATACATCGCCACCAAGCGTCCGCGTTTTTCGGCAGGCGCGATTTCGGTAACGTAGGCAGGCGCGGCAATGGTCGATGCGCCGATGCCCAAGCCGCCGATGAAGCGGAAGAAGGCGAAGGAATAAGGGTCGTTGACCAAGGCAGAACCGAGCGCACCGACCACATACAACGCGCCGATGACAACCAGCGTTTTTTTACGCCCGAATTTATCGGTCGGTATGCTGCCAAAGAGCGCACCGATGACCGTCCCCCAAAGCGCGGATGACATAACGACCAAACCGTGAAACCAATCCGGGCTTTTCCACAATTCCTGCAATGTCTGATCCGCACCGGAAATCACGACGGTATCGAAACCGAACAGGAAACCCGCCAGCGCGACCGTAATGGACCATCTGAGAAGTTTTGACTGATTCATGAAGCGTCCTCACTTGATTGACAGTTAAGAAAACCCTACCCGCCGCGCTCCGTACAAACGGAAAGCGGAGCGGTAAAACTTCTGTTTTCAGCCGGTTTTAGTAACGTGCCATCAGGCAAGACGCGCGGGAGATTTTAGTTGGAAGAATAGAAAGGCGCGACTTTCTGAAGAATGATGTTATTGTTGAGAAGCATTTTTTATTGATAAAAGACCGGGTCATTGTGTTTTAAAACTCATAGGCTGGCAAGACGCTATCAGTGTCAAAATTGATTATTCACAAAGTTTGCACCGGAAAGGGATAGGATCGTCTGAAAACCAAAGCTTGGATTGAATAAGGTTTTTTGTTGAGGGGTGTTTCAGATGATGGTACAGCATTCGGTCAAAATATCGGGGCGATTCGAAAAATTTGCCTTCAGACGACCTTTACTTTACTTTGTTGCGTTACTACAATATTTTCATTTCGATATATCGGGTCGATTGCCTGCGTTTCCCGCAGATATATATCTCCCCGGGAGAACCATAAACAAACCCATCAGGAGCGCATCATGAACGCCTCGCAATTAATCAGCAGCCTGACTCAAACCGTCGGCGAAAAATACATCATCACCGACCCCGCGAAAACCGAACAATACCGCCAAGGCTACCGTTTCGGCGAGGGTAGGGCGTTGGCAGTGGTGCGCCCCGGAACCATTCTGGAAATGTGGAAAATTTTGCAGGCCTGCGTCGAAGCGGACGTGATTGTGATTACGCAGGCGGCAAATACCGGTTTGACAGGCGGCTCGACCCCCGACGGCAACGATTACGACCGCGACATCGTGATTGTGAACACCATGCGGATGAACATCATCCAAACCATCAACAACAACGAACAAGTCGTCTGCCTGCCCGGTTCAACCCTGAACCAGCTCGAATTGCTGCTGAAACCTTTGGGGCGCGAACCGCATTCGGTCATCGGTTCATCCTGCATCGGCGCGTCCGTCTTGGGCGGCGTGTGCAACAACTCCGGCGGCGCATTGGTGCAGCGCGGCCCGGCTTACACAGAAATGGCGCTGTTTGCCCAAATCAACGAAGAGGGCAAACTGGAGCTGGTCAACCATTTGGGCATAGATTTGGGCGACACGCCCGAAGAAATTTTGACCAACCTGCAAGGTCATCACTATCAGAGAAAAGATATCACGCAAGACGCGGGCAAAGGACACGACCACGCCTATTGCGACCATGTACGCCAAGTGGACGAACCGACCGCCGCGCGTTTCAACGCCGACCCCGCGCGCCATTACGAAGCGTCCGGTTGTGCGGGCAAACTGATGGTTTTTGCCGTCCGTTTGGACACCTTCCCGCAAGAGAAGCAAACCGCCGTGTTCTACATCGGCACCAACGATATTAATGAATTGACCGACATCCGCCGCGCCGCCTTGGGTGAATTTGAAAGCCTGCCCGTTTCCGGTGAGTATATCCATCGCGATGCTTTCGATATTGCTGACGTGTACGGCAAAGACACGTTCTACGTCATCAAAAAATTCGGTACGCACCAACTGCCGAAATTATTTGATTTCAAAGCCAAAGTTGACCGATTCGGCAAAAAAGTCAGCTTTCTGCCCAAACATTTTTCCGACAAAGTCATGCAGTTCGTCAGCAAATACCTGCCCGACCACCTGCCCAAATCCATGCGCGATTATCGCGACAAATACGAACACCACCTGATTCTGAAAATGGGCGGAAAAGGCGTCGATGAAGCGCGCGCGTTCCTGAAAGAGTATTTTTCACACCACGGCGGCGCGTTTTTCGAATGCAACGCCGAAGAAACCCAAGCCGCCATGCTGCACCGCTTTGCCGTCGCTTCCGCCGCCATCCGCTACCGCGCCGTGCATGACGACGAAGTGGAAGACTTGGTCGCGCTGGACATCGCCCTGCGCCGCGACGACCGCGATTGGTTTGAAAAACTACCGTCGGAAATCGACAATAAAATCATCCACAAACTCTACTACGGACATTTCATGTGCCACGTTTTCCATCAGGATTACATCATCAAAAAAGGCAACGACTGCATGGCATTAGAGCATGAAATGCTTCATCTCTTAGACCAACGAGGCGCGCAATATCCAGCCGAACACAACGTCGGTCATTTATACGAAGCAAAACCCGCGCTCAAACAGTTCTACCGTAAACTCGACCCGACCAACAGTTTCAATCCGGGTATAGGTAAAACCAGTAAGAAGAAAAACTGGGCTGAGTGATAAGGTTAGGATTGGATAAGTGAATGAAAGGTCGTCTGAAAACTGTATTCGGTTTTCAGACGACCTTTTTTGATTTTTTTTTCCATTTATACCTATTTTTTAAAACTATCGATGTAATTAAATAATTATATAAATCTAATCAATTTCTTGGCTGTTTATAACTATTGGTTTTATCAAAATAATTATCAGGTCTTTCAACTTTGGGATTTGTTTCCCTACTATGCCCTCCATCTTTTGACAAATCGCAAATAAAAAGGAAACCAATATGGCACGCTTAACCGTACACACCGTCGAAACCGCTCCCGAAGCAGCAAAACCCCGCATCGAAGCCGCGCTGAAAAACAACGGCTTCATCCCCAACCTCATCGGCGTATTGGCAAACGCGCCCGAAGCGTTGGCGTTCTATCAAGAAGTCGGCAAATTGAACGCCGCCAACAGTCTGACTCCCGGTGAAGTCGAAGTCATCCAAATCATCGCCGCCCGAACCAACGAATGCGGTTTCTGCGTGGCAGGCCACACCAAACTGGCAACCCTGAAAAAACTCCTGTCCGAGCAATCCATCAAAGCCGCGCGCGCGTTGGCGGCGGGCGAATTTGACGATGCCAAACTGGGCGCGCTCGCTGCGTTTACCCAAGCCGTGATGGCGAAAAAAGGCGCGGTATCCGATGCCGAACTCAAAGCCTTCTTCGACGCCGGCTACAACCAGCAGCAGGCTGTCGAAGTCGTGATGGGCGTTGCCTTGGCGACTTTGTGCAACTACGTCAACAACGTCGCGCAAACAGAAATCAACCCTGAATTGCAGGCGTTCGCCTGATTCTGATCCAAGGTCGTCTGAAAAGTGGCGGCAAAACCATTTGCCCGTTTTCAGACGACCTTTTTCAAAAATGCCGTCCCTGTAACGGACCGCTTCCCCTTTCCAACGGAACGCCCTCCCCACGCCGTCCGCACACATTTTCAAGGATAAGACCATGAACCGTGAAACCTTATTGTCTCAAGTTGCCGAACTCGTCAAAACCAAACTCAAACCCTTAGTGGACGAAATCGACCGCAATGGCTTGTATCCCGAAGATTTTATGCGCGAACTCGGCGCCATCGGCGGATTCGGCGCAGTCGGTACGGAAGCGGAAGGCGGCAACGGCTTGGGTTTGGCGACGCAAATCGCCGTCTTGCGCGAAGTCGGCAAAGAATGCGGCGCGACTTCGTTCAGCGCATGGTGTCAGGCGGCTTGCGCTTGGTATCTGCACCAGACGCCCAACCAAGCCGTCAAAGACAAATACCTCGCCGACATCCTGCAAGGCAAAGTATTGGCGGGTACGGGCATGTCCAATACCGTCAAACACCTCGCCGGCATTGAAAAACACAACCTTCAAGCCGAGCGCGTGGACGGCGGCTACAAAGTTAACGGCGCGCTGCCGTGGGTATCCAACATCGGCGAAGACCACATCTGGGCGAATACCGCCCAAATCGGCGACGGCTACGTCATGTTCATCACCGGCGGACAATGGGAAGGCGTGACCCTGCAAGCCTGCCCCGAATTCTGCGCCCTCGAAGGCACGCGCACGTTCAGCCTGAACTTCAAAGACGTATTCATCCCTGACGAAGACGTGATCGCCGCGCCCGAACAGTTCTCCGACTACATCGCCTCCATCAAGTCCGGCTTCATCCTGCTGCAAATCGGCATCGGCGCAGGCGTGATCGACGGCAGCCTCGGCATCATCCGCATCGCCAACGTCGTCAACGCCGAGGTCAACAGCTATCTCGACGACAGCTACGACAGCCTCAAAGCCGCCTTGGACGAGGCATGGCAAACCACCGAACGGCTGGCAGACTTGGCTTGGAACAACACGCCCGACAACCTCGCCACGCTGAAACTGCGCGCCGCCGCCGCCGAGCTGACGCTTGCCGCCGCCCAATCTGCCGCCTTACACGCCGGCGCCAAAGGCTACCTCATGCGCAGCCCCGCCCAACGCCGCGTCCGCGAAGCCATGTTTGTCGCCATCGTTACCCCCGCGTTGAAACACTTGCGCAAAGAAATCGCGGCGCTGGAAGCGGCATAAGGGCTGAAACAGACCAACAAGGGGTCGTCTGAAAACCTTTTGCCGACCGTTTTCAGACGACCTCAACCATTAGAAGGAACACACCATGGCACAATACATGTGCGGCCCCTGCGGCTGGATTTACGACGAAGACCTCGGCGACCCCGAACACGGCATCGCCCCCGGCACCAAATTCGATGACATCCCCGACGATTGGAAATGCCCCGAATGCGGCGTGGGCAAAGAAGACTTTTATCTGCTGGACTTCGTGATATAGCTTTGGACAAACTGAAAAGGTCGTCTGAAAACGTTGGGTCAAACGGTTTCAGACGACCTTTTTCAATGAAGCTTTTTCATTTTTCGGATGGATAAACAGAAGTAAACGATAAGGCTTGGCTACTTCTTGTTTGAGTTTGTTTTAACAATCCGAGGAGGGGTTTTATTGAGGGAGACTTCAGGAGAAAAACAAAAAGCCGCTGTTTTTGCAGCGGCTTCTTGTCCGGTTTGGCGGAAACGGTGGGATTCGAACCCACGGAGGATTTGCACCCTCAGCGGATTTCGAGTCCGCTGCATTCAGCCTCTCTGCCACGTTTCCGTAGAATAAAGTAAAACCAAATAAAAATGCTGTTGGCTGGGCTTCACTTCATTTTTATTTGGTTTTTCTATTTTCAAGAAATGGCGGAAGCGGTGAGATTCGAACTCACGGAGGGCTATCAACCCTCGACGGTTTTCAAGACCGTTGCATTAAACCGCTCTGCCACGCTTCCGTTTCTTGAAGCCGAAATAGTAATGAAATTTGTCGGGTTTGCCAAGCGAAATTTTTAGGGGAATATTTAGTTTTTTGTTTTTACTTGGTTTGTTCTTTGCGCATGAACACCCATTCGGACTCGTTAGACGCGGCTGCGTTAAATGAGTAGCCTTCGTAATCGAAATTTTTCAGCATTTCCGGGTCGGTAATATTATGTTCCGCCGCGTAGCGTACCATCAGTCCGCGCGCGCGTTTGGCGTAGAAGCTGATGATTTTGTATTTGCCGTTTTTTTCATCCTTGAAAACGGGGGTAATCAGGCGGGCTTTGAGTTTTTTAGTGTTGACGGATTTGAAATATTCTTGCGAAGCGAGGTTGATTAATATGTCGCTGCCTGCTTGGGCAAGGGTGTCATTCAGCAGGTCGGTGATGATGTCGCCCCAAAATTCATACAGGTTCTTACCGCGTGTGTTGGCAAACGCCGTTCCCATTTCCAAGCGGTAGGGCTGCATCAAATCCAGCGGACGCAGGACGCCGTAGAGGCCGGAAAGCAGGCGGACGTGTTGTTGCAGATATTGGATTTGTTCGGGTTCGAGGGTGTCTGCGGCGATGCCTTCGTAAACGTCGCCGTTGAACATAAAGACTGCCTGTTTTGCGTTGTCGGGGGTAAACGGTGTATGCCATTCGGTGTTGCGCTCGGCGTTTAAGAGGGCGATTTTGTCAGAGACATGCATCAGCTCGACGATTTGCTGCGGGGCAAGTTCACGCAGTTGGCGCATCAGGATTTCGGCTTCCGCCAAGAGGTCGGGTTGGGTGAATTCTTTGACGGGCGCAGGGTCTTTTTCATTGAGGTTTTTGGCGGGGGAAAGGACGAAGAACATGATGGACTCGGAGATGTGATAAACAGCGGCATTGTAGGTTTAAAATGTTTTGTGGGCAAGTTTGATAAGTGAAGTAAATACCGTTATAGCAAAGGCGGTTTATATGGATATAAAAAGGTCGTCTGAAACTTTTCAGACGACCTTTGGCGATAAACGGATTTATTGGGTGCTGATAATCCGGTTGATCTGCCATTCAAGAAACGGCGTATATGCCGAGGCGCGGCGGATAATGGCTTGGTCTTCGTTATCCGGCGTGCTTGGGCGGCTTTCGGCGGTTTGGATATTTTTGTTGTCCCATTTGTGGAATGCTTTGCTGTGTTGATGATAGAAACCGCGTTCGGTGATGATGACTTCGGGGTTGTAGCCGTAGCCGCACCATGCGGAATCGGGTTGCGGGGCGGTGAGGTTGCAGCCGGTTTGGTAGTAGCGCGATTTGGACAGGCTTAAGTTGTAGAGGGTCGGCAGGATGTCTTTGTGCGAACCTGCGCGTTCGGGATGGTATTCGGCGCTGCCGCGGTAGGCTTGCGGAACGTAAAGGTAGAAGGGGACGCTGTGGCCGAGTGCGGCATCGGCGGATTCGGGATAGCCGATGGCGCGCATATTGTGGTCGCCGGTAGCGGCGATAATGGTGTCGGGCGCGATGGTTTTCACTTTGCCGATAAAGCGGCCAAGTTGGTCGTTGCTGTATCGGAAGGTGTTGAAAATTTCATTCAGCTCTTTGCCTGAGGCGAGGTTGGCAAGGCGTTTCTGCTCTTGTTCGTCCAAACGGAAGTTTTTCGCCTGATGCGGCGCGGGCAGGCGGTAGGGCGGGTGGTTGGTCACGGACATCATCATGATGAATACGGGCGTGCCGCTTTTTTCGGCGCGCGCGAGTTCTTCTTCGGCATAACGGAACATGAATTCGTCGGGTACACCCCATGTGTCGGATTTTGCTTCGGGATAGTGGGTTTTGAGGGTGTTTTCATCGATGATTTCGTTGACGCCCAAGTGCCGCAAGAAGGTGTCGAAATCACGCCAGCCACCGTTGCCCGCCGTAATATAGACGACGCGGTAGCCGGCATCGAGATAGGGTTTGAACATGTTGCCTGGGAAGGTTTTGTTTTTAGCAAGGGATTGGCTGAGGTTGAGGCGCGGGCTGCGGACGAAGAAGCGGTGCAGGGTGTCGCTGGTGCCGTCTCCTTCGGAAACGAATTTGCGGTACACCCAGTCTTGCTGCCAGTGTTTGCCCAGTTCGCCCAAGAGGTCCCGTTCGGGATTGTCCATGTTCAAGAGATGCGCGCTCATGCTTTCCATGACGGTGAGAACGACGTTGGGACGGTGTTTTTCGACGGCGGCGTTTGCGGCGGTTTGGGCAAAGAGCTGCGTCAAGTCGGCGTCGGTTTTTTTATCGAGCAGGGTACTGATGAGCCGGCTGCCGTCTTCATCGGAGACGGGATGGAAGTCGTTGCTGTTGCGGTATTCGTTGACTGCCCAGCTTAGGGAGGTCAGGGCGTTGGGGACGAGTTTGTTGATTTGCGGTGCGGCAGAAATCTGCATGGCGGTCTGACGCAGGGGGAATTTGCCGAACGAGCCGCGTATGCCTGCGGCAAGCGCGAGGACGGGTAAGAGGATGGCGGCAATCCAAGCGGTTTTTCCCCATGAGGTCGTCTGAAAGCGGGTGCGGCGGCGGATGAGGCTGAAGATTTTGCCGAAAACGAAAGCTGCGGCAATCAAGGCGGCCAGACAGGGGATGACGGGATAGTCCGACCAGACGGTTTTCAGGACAGCGCGGGTGTCTTCGTCCGCCAGCCCGAAGATGAAGACGTCAAATTGACGGTCGTAAACGCTGTAATAGAACCAGTTGCCCAGCGCGGCGGCAAAGACGGTCAGGAAAAGGACGGTTGCGACGGTAGGAAGGAGGCGTAGGGTAAAGGCGGCGGTTTTCTGCGTAGCCAGTCCGAACAGCCCGATCAGGAAGGGGAAGGCGGCGGCAACGGAGGCGATTTTGATGTCGAACAACAGCCCTTTGACAAACAAAGCCGCCAAATCGCCCGCGTAACGGCTGCGGATGTCGTCTGAAACGAAATGGTGCAGCATGAAGAAACGTTCGGCAGAGAAAACGGCGACGATGGATGCCCATAAAATCAGGCAGATGAGGAGGGTTTTCCGATAGGCGGCAAGGCGGGTCATCATAATTGGCGGGTAAGATGGGTTGGATGTAAATTTATATCAAATTGGGTAAGGTGTGATTTTACGGTTTAGCGGTATGGCTTTCAAGATATGGCAAAGGATTATCGGGAATAGGAGGGGCTTCAGACGACGCTTTATTAGGCGTTTCTATGCAACTTCGTTGGCGTAGGAAGGGTCGCGCCACTGTATGGGTATTTGGATTTTTGTTAAACCGGTTTGGGCGGTTTTATAGTGGATTAAATTTAAATCAGGACA
>NZ_KV789611.1:0-5600 GCF_001807625.1 Neisseria sp. HMSC03D10 | reverse complement strand
GCCGTCCTGGTTTAAAGTTAATCCACTATAAAGGAAAAAGGTCGTCTGAAAACCTTCATCTTCCGTTTTCAGACGACCTTTGATGCGATGGCTGCCGCTTACAGCACTGATTTCACAGTATCCACCACATTTTCCACAGTAAAGCCGAATTCTTTGAACAGCAGTTCGGCAGGGGCGGATTCGCCGAAGCGGTTGATGCCGACGACTGCGCCGTTCAATCCGACGTATTTGTACCAGCCGTCGGCGTGTCCGGCTTCTACGGCGATGCGTGGCAGGCCTTCAGGCAGGACAGCGGCTTGATAGACGGCGTCTTGGCGGTCGAAGACGTTGGTAGACGGCATGGAAACGACGCGTACGGCGATGTTTTGTGCAGCGAGGGCTTTTTGCGCTTCCAAAGCCAGCTCGACTTCGGAACCGGTGGCAATGATGACGGCTTGGGCGTTGCTTTGGGCTTCGCTGATAACGTAGCCGCCGCGTTTGATGTCGTTCAGTTGTTGTTCGTTGCGCGCTTGGAATTTCAGGTTTTGACGGCTGAAAATCAGGCAGGACGGATGGTCTTCGGCTTTTACCGCTTCCGCCCAGGCCACCAAGGATTCGGCGGTATCGCACGGACGCCATACATCCATGTTCGGAATCAGGCGCAGGGTGGCGGTTTGCTCGACGGGTTGGTGGGTCGGGCCGTCTTCGCCGAGGCCGATGGAATCGTGGGTGAAGACGAACACGGGGTTGATTTTCATCAGCGCCGCCATGCGCAGGGCGTTGCGTTCGTATTCGCTGAACATCAGGAAAGTCGCGCCGAAGGGTTTCACGCCGCCATGCAGGGCAAGGCCGTTCATGATGGCACCCATGCCGAACTCGCGCACGCCGTAGTGGATGTAGTTGCCGCCTTTGTCGCGGGTAACGGAGACGCTGCCTGACCAGTCGGTCAGGTTGGACGGGGTCAGGTCGGCAGAACCGCCCACCAGTTCGGGCAGCTCTTTAGCCAAAATTTCGATGCTGTTTTGGCTGGCTTTGCGGGTGGCGATGGTTTCGGCTTTGGCGCACACTTCTTTCAATGCGGTTTGAACGTAGGCATCGAAATTGTCCGGCAGTTTTTTATCCATGCGGCGCACGAATTCTGCGGCTTCGGCAGGATATTTTGCTTGGTATTGCGCAAACAGCTCGTTCCATTCCGCTTCCAATTTCGCGCCTTGTTCTTTCGCGCTCCATGCATCGTAAATTTCTTGCGGAATTTCAAAGGCGGGGTAAGCCCAGCCCAGATGTTTGCGCGTGGCTTCGATTTCGTCCGCGCCCAAAGGTGCGCCGTGGGTTTTGTGGCTACCTTCTTTGTTGGCGCTGCCTTTGCCGATTAAGGTTTTGCAGCAGATGAGGGACGGTTTGCCGGTTTCGGCGCGGGCAGCTTCGATGGCGGCTTGAATGGCGGCGGTGTCGTGGCCGTTTACGTTGGGAACAACGTGCCAGCCGTAGCTTTCAAAGCGTTGCGGGATGTTTTCGGTAAACCAGCCATCCACTTTGCCGTCAATGGAAATATTGTTGTCATCATATAAAACAATCAGTTTGCCCAAGCCCAAGGTGCCGGCAAGCGAACAGGCTTCGTGCGATACGCCTTCCATCAGGCAGCCGTCGCCCATGAAGACGTAGGTGTAGTGATCGACGATGTTCAAACCGTCTTTATTAAATTCGGCGGCCAGGATTTTTTCCGCCAATGCCATACCCACCGCGTTGGCAATGCCTTGTCCCAACGGACCAGTCGTGGTTTCCACGCCGTCAGTGTAGCCGTATTCGGGGTGGCCGGGGGTTTTGCTGTGCAGTTGGCGGAAGTTTTTCAGGTCTTCAATGCTCAGGTTGTAGCCGGTCAGGTGCAGCAGGCTGTACAACAGCATGGACGCGTGGCCGTTGGAGAGGATGAAGCGGTCGCGGTTGTAGAATTTGGGGTTGGCGGGGTTGTGGTGAAGGAATTTCGTCCACAATACTTCCGCCATTTCCGCCATACCCATGGGCGCGCCAGGGTGGCCGGAATTTGCTTTTTGAACGGCATCGGCCGAGAGGAAACGGATTGCGTTTGCCAGTTGAGACATTTTGTACCTTCCTTGCTGTATTGGTTTGAAACGGTAACGGTAAAGAAAATTCCGTTGATTATCGCCCGATTCGGTCAGGCTTTCAAGGATGCGGGCGGCTTTCAGACGACCTTTCCGTCTATCAGAAGGACAACTTCAAACCGGTACGGCATCGGTTTCGCGTTGTCCTGTTTTAAAAATTGTCCGCATAAGGGGTCGTCTGAAACAGGCAAAGCAGATGAGATTAACTGTTATTCCGTTTTGAAACAGTAGTTTATAAATTTTTATCGGAGATATAGCGATTCGCTATAAACATAGTGTCATCGGTTATATGCAACTGCTTGAATATCGCCGATTTCAGACTTGGGCAACGGAAAAATCAAAACGGGTGGCATATAAAAGCCAAGTAGGGCTTTTTGCTTTGGTCAAGCTCAAATGATATGATTCCGACGCATATAAAAGGTCGTCTGAAAAACCAATCAAACCAGTAATCAGAATAAAAGACCTGCGCGCAAACACACGAAGGAACACTGAAAAATGTCAACAGAAAACCAAGCCGAAAACGCTGTGTCAGAAGAAAAAAACGCTGCCCCGAAAGAGCAGTCCGAGAAACCGGCAAAAACCGCTCCGCCCAAACCCTCAAAACCCAAATCCAGCGTCATCCAAATCCATCCCGAAGGGGAACGCATCCATCCGAAAAAAGCGGAAGGGCGGTTCGCCAAATTGCGTATAGCCGCCGTATTGGCGACGCAGTTTGTGTTTTATGTGATTCCGTGGTTCAACTGGAGCGACCGTCAGGCGGTACTCTTCAATATTCCGGACCGCCATTTCTTCATTTTCGGGCTGTCGCTGGGTATGGGCGACTTGATTTACCTTGCCCTGCTGCTGATGATTTGCGCCTTCGGACTGTTTTGGTGGACGACGATTGCCGGACGCTTGTGGTGCGGCTATTCCTGCCCGCAGACGGTTTACACCGAAATCATGCTTTGGATCGACAACTTGGTCGAAGGCGACCGCAACAAACGCCTGAAGCTGGAAAAATCGCCGTGGAATTTCACTAAAATCCGCATCAAAGCAACTAAAGCCCTGCTGATTTTCATTGTCTGCGCGTGGACAGGCATTACCTTTGCGGGCTGGTTTGTCCCGATCCGCCAGTTCGTTCCCGACTTGTTTGCCGGAGCGGCGGGCGGCGGCGCGATGTTTGCCGCAGCGTTTTACGGCTTCATGACCTTCTTCTTTGCCCACGTTATGCGTGAGAAAGTGTGCCTGCATATGTGTCCGTATGCACGCTTCCAAAGCGCGATGTTCGACAAAGACACGCTGATTATTTCTTACGATACCGAACGCGGCGAACCGCGCGGCGCACGCAAGAAAACCGCCAACAAAGAAGACAGCGGATTGGGCGACTGCATCAACTGCACCATGTGCGTACAGGTCTGTCCCGTCGGTATCGATATCCGCGACGGTTTGCAATACCAATGTATCGGCTGTGCGGCGTGTATTGATGCCTGCGACGAAATTATGGACAAAATGGGTTATCCGCGCGGCCTGATACGCTATACGACCGAAGGCGCGTTGGAACACGAATATCCTGAAAGCGACATCAAAAAACGCTTGAAACGTCCGCGTGTGGCGGGATACGGCGCTGTTTTACTGGTGGTTATTATTGCTTTCTTGGTCGGACTTTCCACCCGCAAAATGGTAGAAGTCGATATTTTGAAAGACCGCGGCGTGATGGTGCGCGAAAACAGCAAAGGTTGGCTGGAAAACGCATACAACCTGCGCATTATCAACAATAGCGAAAACGAACAAGTGATGACTGCGGCAGTCAAAGGCTTTGAAGAAATTGCCCTGACCGGATTGCCGGAAGGCGGCGTGAAAATCGCACCGCGCCAAACGTTGACCATCCCTGTCCAAGTTTCCACCATTCCCGAATACGCCGACAAGGGCAGCCATCCGATTGAGTTTACCTTCACTTATCGCGAAACCGGCAAAGCAGATGGCAAACCCACTATCTTGGAAGAAGAAGCAACCTTTATCGGAGAATAAAACGTGTCCGAGCAAAAACAAGTCAAACCTTGGTACAAACACATTTGGCCGTGGGTGTTGATGGCGGGGCCTATTTTCGTTGTGATTGCCAGTGTCGCCATGTTCTTCGTCGCCAAAGAGCATGCAACCGATTTGGTAACGGACGACTATTACAAAGACGGCAAACACATCGACATCCAGCTTCACCGCGATGAAGAGGCAGTAAAGCGGCATATGCAGGTGCAAGTGTTGATCAGTCCGGATAAGGATGCGGCCAAAGTGTTTGTCAGCGGGGAATTCGATCCCAAACAGCCTTTGAATCTCCTTTTGATGCACCCGACTAAAAAATCGGAAGACCAAACCGTCAAACTGCACCCCGTCAGCTCGGAAATCCAAAACGGCCGTATGGAGTATGAAGCAACTTTCAAACCCCTGCCGCCGACCAACCACTGGTATCTGCGCGTGGAAGATACCTCGGGCGTTTGGCGGGTGGAGGATAAATGGATAGTCAGTCAAGGCAATGCAATCAATCTGACCCCTATGAACAAATTGTTTGAGAACGCCAATCAGAAGCCGAAAGATTCAGGACAATAGTTTGACAGGCTCAAAAGGTCGTCTGAAAAATTTCAGACGACCTTCATGTTGTAAGGTTTGTGATGATGTTGGCGCAATTATAGTGGATTAACCTTAAACCAGTACGGCGTTGCCTCGCCTTAGCTCAAAGAGAACGATTCTCTAAGGTGCTGAAGCACCAAGTGAATCGGTTCCGTACTATCTGTACTGTCTGCAGCCTTGTCCTGATTTAAATTTAATCCACTATAAAGCGGGCAGGGCAGTATCGGTCGTGAACATAGCTGAATGACTGATAAGGCAGGATAACCGTTTTCAGATGACCCCGGTCGTCATGAAAGTAACAAGGACAAGGTATGAGCAAACGCTGGCGCAGGCTGACGGACAACGAAATCAAAATGGCAAAGCTGATTTTTGCCGACAGCATTGATTACGCCCGCGTCAAAATCTATCAAGGCATTCCTTGCCTACCAACCATGCAGGTTGCCGTTTCGCCCAACGGGAACATCTATTTCCCGCGCAATAATTGTCCTGACGACTTCGCCCTCGCTTCCGAGTCCCATCAAATATGGATGATTCATGAATTGACCCATGTTTGGCAGTACCAGCAAGGATTTAAAACCTGGTTGGGCGGATTGTTTTTGTTCGTCAGCGGAGGCTACCGCCGCCGCCGTGCCTATCTCTATCCCAATCTGTCTGATATTTGTCATTTCGGTATGCTGAATATGGAGCAGCAGGCGGATTTATTGGCGCATTATTACGCGTCGTGTCATCTAAAAGGCAACATATACAACGCCCAAAATCAAACCTTTCAAAAGATTTTAAAGTCGTTTATCGACGACCCGTGCCAAAAAGAATGGCTGCCTCAATGCAGGTTTTATCGAAAAAACAAACGGACTTGAAGGCTTTTGCTGTCTGAGAACGTGTTCATTGTCTCAGCCTCTG
>NZ_KV789610.1:0-1855 GCF_001807625.1 Neisseria sp. HMSC03D10 | reverse complement strand
GATAGCAGGTCGGTTTTCTATGCCGACGCGGTTGGGTACTTTGCCTCCGGTCCATGTGCCGCCGTTGCTTTTGTCTTGGTGGAGGTGGCGGTAAACGGTGCTGTGATGGAGTGTGATCCCGTGGTGTTTATGCAGGTAGGCACATACCTGTTCGGGACTGAGTTTGCGGCGGATAAGGGTGTCGATGTGTTGAACCAGCTGCGAATCGAGCTTATAGGGTTTTCGCCGGTGCTGTTTGGTCAGCCGGCTTTGCCGTTGGGCTTTTTCGGCGCTGTATTGCTGCCCTTGGATGCGGTATAGCTTGATTTCACGGCTGATGGTGCTTTTGTGGCGGTTAAGATGTTTGGCGATTTCGGCGATGGTGCAGTGGCGGGACAGGTATTGGATATGGTATCGTTCGTCTTGGGTCAGTTGTGTGTAGCTCATGGCAATCTTTCTTGCAGGAAAGGCCGTATGCTACCGCATACTGGCCTTTTTCTGTTATGGAAAGTTGCACTTTAAATGCGAATCCGCCCTCATATTATTGAAAAGGCCTCAAAACGGCAATTCGGCAGTACTAGAACAGCCAGACTCATAGTGAATTATCTAACATTGCCATTCCCTGCCTACCCGCGCAACTTTCCCCTGCCCAAGCGATAAGGCAAAATCTGTTCGGCACATTCTGCCGGTTGCCGATATTCATCATTATCATAAATTTTGAAATGCCAGCGCGCTTCGGTTTCAGTAAAATCAGTCAGTATCACACTGGCTGGATAATAACGGCACTTACCGATTGAAATCATGTCTTCTCTGGTACTGTCCCGACCATTAGGCAGAGAATTAAATTCAGCAACAATCGCAGTCAGCCTGTTTTCCGCATCGGTACGCAGTTCACGAACATCTATTCCATCAGAGTACTGCAGGACAGGTAAATCCAATGCCACACCATTCGGACTGCCGTCTGCATTTTCGCTCCAGCTGTCATGACCGTCATAATAGTGATAAATATTGACCGAGCCTGCCGAATCCTGCTCCGGCCACTCATCATCAGATTTCGGTCTGGGCGAATCCAATAAACGGATAATGCCTTGCGGCGTTCGGATAATGCTTTGATCGGATTCAGTACGACAATTCGTCAATTCGAAATCCTCCGGCCTTATTCCTATGCTACCCTTGGCACGCCGTTTAAAATAGAAATCCCCGTCGGACAGACACGTTTTCCCTTGCCAACTGAACGTGCGCTTATTGCGTAGCACACGCCCGTATTCTGCCGGGATGAGTACCCAATCATATTCTTCCGGGAAACTCAACACCGTCAGAGGAAAATCGTTCCAATAAAATTTTTGTGTCGGGCTAGATACACTTAACCTCTCGCTACTTTTAACAGCAACAGTTATACGGGCATCCGCAGACAGGTCTTCAATACCTGCCAAATATGGCCGATCCACTCCCTTGACAGGCCTTTCTATTGTCCAAATACTCCTCCATTGCAGCATATTGATGACAGACATAGCAAGCAGAGTACCAATAATAAAGCAGAATAAGGCTATCGAACCTGCACGAAGGCAACGGCGTGCAACAACGGGATTACGACGAAGTCCGAACCGTCCCAAAATTAAAGCACCACAGCAAATTACCAAAAACGGTATCCACCAAATGCCATAAATATCGGTCAAAACATAAGGCAGGTTGATCATATTTTTTATCTAATTTAACTTAAAAAGTTACTGAATTATAACAAGAACAAGGATAGGATACGCAAATTTCATTTTTTCAACCACCAACTCACAAACGGCTCTGGTAAGTGGCAATTCCCTATTTAGCTTGTCCGATATAGCCTGAGTACCTTCTTTCAGCAAACCGCACAAGCCATGAT
>NZ_KV789609.1:0-9150 GCF_001807625.1 Neisseria sp. HMSC03D10 | reverse complement strand
CCCTGGTGTTGCACTTGAAATCCGAATCCAAGTTCTCCTGAAAATACTGTAAACAACGCTTCTGGTTTCTATATGTAAGGATTGCAGGCTTGTTTGGAAAGATTCATCGTAAGGGTGTAGATGAATAGCTTTTTCCTAAAACCCCGCCCGAGCCAACTCCTCCAGTAGCGCAGGCCGGCGTGGTTTGTCGCTATATCGTTCCCTGATTTCGTCGGCGAAGTCTTCCATTGCCTGCCGTTGTGCGGAATATTGGCGGCGGAGGATCTTTAATTGGTTGAAAAGCTGGCGGTATTGTTTACGGTTGCTTGCCTTATTGATTTCAGCCGCAAAGATTTTCAGGTAGAACGCTACGATTTGATCGTGATACGGCTCGGGGAAAGACGGGGCAAAACGTTCCATCATGTACAACGAAAGGTGTTGCTGCAATAGGGCGAGCAGCAGATCGAATTCCTGTTCGTGCTCCAATATTTCAGCTTGCAGCGAATATTGACCCGACAAGCGCGCAAGCAGGCGGTTGAATTCATGCGGCCATTCGGCAGCGGAAAACGTGGCTTTCCACGCTTCATAATGCGGCAATGAAAGGCTGGTGGAAAACGCCAAATCCGCTGCGATTTCGCGTACATTTTTACCGGTTTCCTTCAATACATCAAAAAGTTGTAGCTTCCATTTGTGCGCTGTGCCGAGTGTTCCTTCATCTTCGGCAATGCTGATGCCTTCGCGCAAGAGGCGTTCCGCTTCCGCCCAATCTTGCTGCCCGACTGCTTGTTCTACCGCAATTTGTCTGAATTTCGGCAGGCGCAGATGTCGTCTGAAATAATCCTGCGCGGCAGCAGTATCACCTTTCGCCTGCAATACCTGCCAGCCTTCGAGTGCCCAAAATTCATGTTCCCAACCCGACTCGGTAACAGCCAAACGTTTAGCCACATAATCTTGCCATGCCTGCCATTCGCCGCGCAGTCGCCAGATTCGGGCGCGGATTTGGTAGATTTTATTGCCTGCCTCGGAGAAATCAAAATAGCGGCTGTCGTCCAAGCATTTGTCCAAAAAATTGATCAAACGCTTTGGGACGTTTTCCATGACTACCTCTTCCAGCAGGTCGAGTGCCATATACATAGCATCGCCCAACATACCGTCCGAATCATCCGCCTTTTCAAAAGCATCCTGCAAACGCGGTATCAATAGAGGCAAAGCCTGCTGCAACGCCGCCGACCCCTCCTGCGCCACATCTTCCAACCAGTTTTGCAGCCTGAAGCCCAAATCGGCGGCTTCGTAGTAATCATAATATCGGGTTCGGGAAAAGATTTGAGAGAGCTGCTGGCGATACGGATTGCCGCCCTGTTTAGGCTGCTGCGCATCGGACTCGCCCAGCTGCTCGTCCGGCGTTTGAGCGCGCACCGCGTACCACAACGCCGCCATATGCTTGCACGCCCAGCCATAAGGACAATCGCAGCCCCCGTCCTTAATGTACAAATCACTATCCAACTTCAGCCATACCGAATAGTTTTCCGAACCGCACACCTCCGCCCGATAACGCCCGGCGGAAGTTTTTTGGACATCGCGAACCTTGCCCTGCTGAAAATACAGCAGGCCGCGTTCGGCGATGTGGGGCGGGAACAGGTGGAGCGGGTGGATACGAGGCATGGTTGGCTTCCAAAAAGTTGTTGAAATATGGGAAGTTTACTGGTTCGGGCGATGTTTGGGGAGAGGGTGGTGGGAAGATTTGTTTTGTAAGGTGGCAAAAGGTCGTCTGAAAATGGGTTTCAGACGACCTTTGGCTTGGGTAGGAAGGGAAGTAGTTTAGAAAGACCACGTGCGTGCGTACCGCACACACCCTACATACGGGTTTTGTGGGATTGCAGGTAGGGTGTGTGCCCAAAGGCACGCACGCGGTTGGATCCAGCCTACAGCTTGCTTATTTTAATATAGTTGATTGATTTTAATGAATTAAATATTTCTTTTACAGCATAATTCATACCTAAAAATTATTAATTTTCCCTTAAATCAAGTTATTGAAGATAATGCGTTGACAAAAAATCTCTACTAACATATAATCAAGGAAAATAAATTTTAACTGGTGGCTGATATGAACTTAAATAACCTTATTAATTCACTAAAAGAGGCTTATTTACGCCTTGTTAGTGAATTTGGTAGTGAGCATGTTGGTCGATATTACGTACCTTACGATCTGTTAAAAGAGGAGTTAGGTTACAAACGTGCAACAAAAAAAATGCTTGAAACTTCTATGTTAATTTTAAGGCAAGCTGGTTTTGAAGTATCTGATGAACCGGCTAATAGGGCTCTTTTAGTGAAAGTCGATATTAACTCACTTTCTTATACGGATAGCGAACGTTTAGCTAAAGCATTAGAGCAATATCGAAATAAACCTCATGGATAAAATAAAGCCGACCTTAATTATTGACGTAATTAAGGTCGGCAGGTAGGTATTCAATGTTGACGCATTGAATACAATGCAGCATTCCCAGCCGCTCATTACAACAGCAACTAGGTTATAAACTGCTAACTTTCTGACTAAAAGTTCTTAGATTTTAACCATAACGTCTGCGATTGTCTACTATCCGTTAAGCGTTGGGCAACATCCTCGGATAGAAAGTATATATATGTATACAGATGATCGAGGCACTTTTATCTTACGTTGGACTCGTAAATTGCCCAATGGTAAGGTAATTCGTGCTAAAGGCAAGCCTTTTAAAATCTATATTTCAAAGTAATTGTGTTGAGGTATTTTTAATACATTACAATTTGCAAGCCGTTTGGTTATAAGCCAAACGGCTTTTTGTTGCACAATGAACAAGTTTTACAAAAACAATCCTAATATAGAAATTTACATACCGAATTTTCCCCACTCCTTCAACAACCTCTTCACTGACACCGGATACGGTGTCTTCAATTCCTGTGCGAACAGCGATACCCTCAATTCTTCAATCATCCATTTAAACGCGGCGAGGTCGTCTGAAACGGGCTGTCCTTGTTTCATCAAGCTGTCGGTTTTTTCCTGCCACATTTGTTCCAGCTCTTGAATATCGGCTTCGCGGGCTGCGTCGCGGGCGGGGTTGCCGCTGTATTTTTCGAGGCGCAGGGTCATGGCTTTGAGGTAGATGGGGAGGCGCGGCCATTGTGCCCACGGGGTGCGGGTGGCGAAGCCGGCGGCGAGCAGGGTTTGCAGGCGTTGGCGCATGAGGTAGGTGAGCGGGTGTTTGCCGAGTTTGCCGTTGAGTTCGGCGTAGGCGGCGGCGGTTTCCTGCAAGTAGCGGCTGAGGGCTTCTTTGATGGCGGGCAGGCGGCTGCGGGCGCGTTTGATTTGTTCTTTGAAGGCTTTTTCGTTGCGCGGCAGCTCGTCTTCGCCGATAAAGGCGCGGTCGCAGACGGCTTGGGTGAGGTCGTCGCGCAGGGTGTCGGCGTTGATGTGTTTGAGCAGCATGGCGGCTTGGGTGAAGCCTTGGATGCCTTTGTTCAGGTCTTTAACTTGTTCTTTTAGTTGTAGTTTCATGAGTTCGATCACGCCTAATCGGTGGGCTTGTTCGGCGGCGGCGGACGTGTCGAACAGGCGCAGGGCGATGCGGCCGTCTTTTTCTTTTTGCAGGCCGAGGTAGCCGGTGAGCTGTTGTTTGCCGCGGGCGAATTTGATGGATTCGGGCAGGGTGCCGATGTCCCACGTGGTAACGTTGTCGCGCTCGAATTCTTGGGTGTTGTCGCGGAAGGTGGTGGCGGCGGCTTTGCCAAGCTGTTGTTGGATTTGGATTAAATCGCGCCCCATGGCTAATTCTTGCCCGCCGTCGTCGATGATGCGGAGGTTGAAATAGCAGTGTTCGGGCAGCCTGAACGCGGCCCATTCGTCTTGGTTGATTTGTTCCAGTATGCGGATGTCGCCTGCGGTTTTGGCGATGGCTTGGGCGAGTTGGGGCAGGACGGGGGCGTTGCGGTCGGGGTTTTGGCTTAAAAATTGGGTGATGAATTCGGGCACGGGCACGCAGATGCGGCGGATTTGTTTGGGCAGTGCTTTGATTTGCAACTGGATTTTTTCGCGTATCATGCCGGGCACGAGCCATTCGAGGGCGGCGGGGCTGATGCGGTTGAGCACGGTGAGCGGCAGGGTAAGGGTAACGCCGTCGAGCGGGTGGTGCGGCTCGAAGCGGTAGCTGAGTTTGAATTTGCCGTCTGCGGTTTGCCAGTGTTTGGGGAATTGTTCTTCGGTGATGTGCGCGGCGGCGTGCTGCATGAGGTCGTCGCGGCTGAGGAACAGCAAGCGCGGGTTGTCGCGCTCGGCGGTTTTGAGCCAGGCTTGGAAGGTGCGGATGTCGGCGAGGGGGAGGGGTTTCAGACGGCCTTTTGGGGGTGCAGGCTGCTTTTTGGGTTTGGGGTCGTCTGAAACCGTTGAAACTGTGGCACCCTGTTCCCTCTCCTGCGGGAGAGGGTTAGGGAGAGGGCTTACTGCGGCTGCGGAAAAGTTGGTTTGAGCGGTAACTGTTTTGCCCTCTCCCCGACCCTCCCCCACGGGGGAGGGGGCGGTTTGCTGGGGGTTTGTAGGACGCAGGTCGTCTGAAAATGGTGGGACGTAGTTTTCAGGTAACCTTTGGGAGTGCAGACTGCTTTCGGTTTTAGTTTTAGCTTCGCAAGACGTCGTTTGCAGGCTGCCTGAAACCGTTGAAGCTGCGGTACTCTGTTCCCTCTCCTGTGGGAGAGGGTTAGGGAGAGGGCTTGCTGCGGTTGCGGAAAAGTTGGTTTGGGCGGCAACTGTTTTGCCCTCTCCCCAGCCCTCCCCCACGGGGGAGGGGGTGGTTTGTGCGGCCGCATCAATGCTGTCGGTTTGCAAAATCATGCGGTAATTGATTAAAACCGAGCCGTTTCGCTGAATTTGGTTTTGGTGTTGCAGTATAAATCCCTGTTTCTTAAAAAAGGACAACGCGGCTGCGGACACATCTGTCGTTACCGTTTTATCTGCATCCGCCTGCGGCAAAACGGCAGACAACAGCGCGGAAGCGACGCCTTGCCGCTGGTGGGCAGGGTCGGTAAATAGGCAGTCCAAATGATTTTGCTCGGGCAGGTATTCGATAAAGCCGAGTATGCGGTCATTTTGCGCTGCCAATCGGATACAGCCGGGTCCAATCCGTTTTTGCCAAAAGGCGGCATTGTCCGCGCCCTGTATCCATGCGGCTTTTTCGCTGTCGCTATAATAGCTTGCTTCAATGTGCAGGACGGCGCGGCGGAACAGTTCGGCAATTTGGGCTGCATCATTATGTGCGGCGGGGCGTATGCGGAATGTTGTTGCGGACGATTTCAGGCTGCCTGAAACCGTTGAAACTGCGGCACTCTGTTCCCTCTCCTGCGGGAGAGGGTTAGGGAGAGGGTTTGCTGCGGTTGCGGAAAAGTTGGTTTGAGAGGCAACTGTTTTGCCCTCTTCCCGGCCCTCCCCCACGGGGGAGGGGGAGGATCGCTGTAGATTTGTAGGATGCAGGCTGCCTGAAACCGTTGAAGCTGTGGCACTCTGTTCCCTCTCCTGTGGGAGAGGGTTAGGGAGAGGGTTTGCTGAGGTTGCGGAAAACTTGGTTTGGGCGGCAACTGTTTTGCCCTCTCCCCGGCCCTCCCCCACGGGGGAGGGGGTGGTTTGCTGCGGATTTGTAGGATGCAGGCCGTCTGAAACCGCGTCCGCCGTATAAAAATCGGGCAGCCGTTCGTGATAAAACGCGAACAGGGCTTCATCATCGACCAGTACATCCTGCCGACGCGATTTGTGTTCGAGTTCGGTAATTTCCTTAATCAGCTTTTTGTTGTGGACAAAAAAGTCCGCTTTCAAATCGCATTCCTGCGCCACCAGCGCGCTGCGGATAAAGATTTCGCGCGCTTCTTCGGGGGCGATTCTGCCGTAGGACACGGGGCGGCGCGGCAAGACGGTCAGGCCGTAGAGCGTTACCCGTTCGCTGGCGATGACTTCGCCGCGTTTTTGTTCCCAGTGCGGCTCGAAATAGTGGTAGCGGACGAGGTGCGGCGCTTCCTGCTCGATCCATTCGGGCTGGATGGCGGCCACGTCGCGGGCATAAAGTTTTGTCGTTTCAACGAGTTCTGCCGCCATCACCCATTTGGGTTTGGCTTTGAACAGGGCGGAGGCGGGGAAAAGGTGGAAGCGGCTGCCGCGCGCGCCGGTGTAGTCGTTGCCGTCGGGCGATTTCATGCCGACGTTGGCGATGAGGCCGGTGAGCAGGGCGCGGTGGATTTGTTCGTAGCCTGCTTCTTTGGCGGCGCGGATTTGGGCGCGGTGTTGCTTTTTATCCAGTTGTTTTTGTTTGAGTTTGGCGGATAGGTCTTGGTCGCCCGCATTTTCAGACGACGTAAGTTGCCTGACTTCGGGAGGTCGTCTGAAAGCGGCTTCCTTGGTGGTCAAACCCATTTCAATCGCGGTTTGGGCAAGCTGGTGGTGCAGCTCGCGCCACTCGCGCATCCGTAGGTGCGACAGGAAATATTGGCGGCACCACTGCACTAATTGCTTGTTGGACAAGCCTTTGTCGCGCTCGCGCTGGAAGCTGTCCCAAATGTTCAGGTAGGCAAGGAAATCGGACTGCTTGTCGGTAAAACGCTCGTGCGCCTTGGCGGCGGCATCGCGCGCTTCCAGCGGCCGCTCGCGCGGGTCTTGAATCGACAGCGCGGACGCAATCACCAATATTTCCGCCATGCAGTCGTGCTTCTTCGCCGCCAACAAAATGCGCGCGATTTTCGGGTCGATGGGCAGGCGCGCCATTTGTTCGCCGAGTTTGGTCAGGAGGTAGCGGGGAGGGGCGACGATATTGCCCGAAGCGTTTTGAAGGTCGTCTGAAGCGGGTTTATCGTTTGTCGGATTGTGTCGGGCATGAATGCCAGAGCCGCGTGCTTGATTTTTAGTGTTTTGCATAGTTTTTAGGTCGGGCATTTATGCTCGACATTTCCTTATTGCAGGGTGCTTTTTTGTCGGGCATGAATGCCCAATCCACTCTTTATTTAATTTTTCCTTTTAAGAATTTTCCAGTCGTCCCATTCAGTTTATCTCTTGAAATTAATTTGGCTTTAAATTCAAAATTTTTACTGATTCGCACAATCAATAGTTGTTCAAAACTTCCTTTTTTCTTCACAACTACTTGGTTATGTTGTTTTAAAGGAGATATGGTTTTCACTTCAACCAGTTTTCCGTTAATGAAACCATCAGAACCTTCGTGGTTAACGTCCTTATGCCTTTTTAATCCGTATTCTAATTCAGCATAAAGTTCGCCTAGTTCTCCCCAAATTTGTAAATATCTTCCTGTAAGTGAATAATATTCTTTTGCATTTTCAATTAAACTATTAAATATTTGTTCTTTAAAATAAGCAGTTTCTTCGTCTGTAATTGTTTCATAACTGACTTGAACATCCGTATCCCAATCTTTAATATCATCAAATAAATCATCAATAATTTGGGTATTTCTATCATTATCTAAATAAATAGCCTCGTAAGGTGCATATCCACAAGCTGCGGCTTCCATAATTTCTTCATTACTATAACCAAGGTCTCGCATTTCCCATAAAAAGTCATAATCACTCATGTTTATACTCCATATATTTTTGTTAATTTTCTAACAGATAGGTCGGACATTTATGTCCAATATTTTTTATAGCTCATCCATCTTCGTCGGGCATTTATGCCCGACCTACGTTTTTCAGACGGCCTCCACCGCCCCCAATTCCAGCAACACCTGAAACCCGTCATTGATATACCGCGAATCGGGCATTTCTAAAAACGGGAATGCCGCCACGTCGCCGAGTTTCAACGCAGCCATGCGCAAGATGACGGCGGCCAGGTTGCTGCGGACGATTTCGGGGTCGGTGAATTCGGTGCGGCTGTTGAAATCTTCTTCTGAAAACAGTCGGATACACACGCCTGCGGAGACGCGTCCGCAGCGGCCGGAGCGTTGGCGCGCGGCGGCTTGGGAGATTTTTTCGACATGAAGCTGCTCCACTTTTGCCCGTGCGGAATAGCGTTTGACGCGCGCGAGGCCGGTGTCGATGACGTATTTGATGCCCGGCACGGTAAGCGAGGTTTCGGCGACGTTGGTTGCCAGTACGATGCGGCGTTTCGCGCCTGTGGGGTGGAAGATTTTGTGCTGTTCGGCGTGCGACAGGCGCGCGAACAGGGGCAGGATTTCGTCGTTGCGGCGCAGTGTGGATTTGCGCAGGGCTTCGGCGGTTTCGCGGATTTCGCGTTCGCCCGGTAGGAACACCAAAATATCGCCTTCGCCATATCGCGCCAATTCGTCCGCCGCATCGACAATCGCGTCGGTCAGCTCCACTTCCGCGTCGTCTTCGTCTTTGCTGGTCAGCGGGCGGTAGAGGATTTCGACGGGGTAGGTGCGCCCGCTCACTTCCAGCACGGGCGCGCCGTTGAAGTGTTGGGAAAAGCGTTCTGCGTCTATGGTGGCCGATGTGATGATGATTTTCAAATCAGGGCGGCGCGGCAGCAGCTGTTTCAGGTAGCCCAAGAGGAAGTCGATGTTCAGGCTGCGTTCGTGCGCTTCGTCGATGATAATCGTGTCGTAGGCGGCGAGATAACGGTCGGTCTGCGTTTCCGCCAGCAGGATGCCGTCGGTCATCAGCTTGACGCAGGCATCCCGCGAGGTGTGGTCGGTGAAGCGTACCTTATAGCCTACCGCGCTGCCGATTTCGGATTTCAACTCTTCAGCAATCCGCTCCGCCACCGAGCGCGCGGCCAAACGGCGCGGCTGGGTATGCCCGATTAGCCCCGCCGCCCCGCGCCCGAGTTCCAGACAAATCTTGGGCAACTGCGTGGTTTTGCCCGAACCGGTTTCGCCGCAAATAATCGTTACCTGATTTTCGGCAATGGCTTTTTTGATTTCTTCGAGTTTTTCGTGAACGGGCAGGGTGTTGTCGAACTCAGGTTTGGGCAAGGCGGCCAAACGCTTCAAAAAGATTTCGTGCGATTTTCGGTATTTTTCTTCGACTTTGGACAAGCCGCCGTATTTGTTGGGATTTTTGAAGGCGGATTGCAGGAAGTGGCGGTCTTTGGAGAGGGTTTGGGAGAGGTCGGGATGGGGCATGGCGTTGGAAAAATTTTAAATAAAACAAAGGGAGTGATTATAGTAAAGGTCCTTGGATTCGGATTTCAAGTGCAAC
>NZ_KV789608.1:73700-82593 GCF_001807625.1 Neisseria sp. HMSC03D10 | reverse complement strand
TCTGCCGCCTTGCGATACCACTGCACTGCCTGCACAGGGTCCTGACGGACTCCTTGCCCATTGTCATACATCCAACCCAAATTAAATTGGGCTTCAGCCAACCCTTGTTCTGTCGCCTTACGATACCACTGCACCGCCTGTGCATGATCTTGACGAACTCCTTCACCTTTGTCATACATCAAACCCAAATTAAATTGGGCATCGGCATTTCCTTGCTCTGCAGCTTGAAGCATTTTCTTAAAATTCGGCACATCATCAGCCCAAGCTGCTTGCCCTATGCCCAAAGCCAGCAAAGCAACCATTATTTTTTTCAACCATGTATTTGTATTCATTTCACACTTCCCTGCTGTATGTTTAATAAAGGATCACGACATTTTCAGACGACGGTCGAGGTCGTCTGAAAATGTCGTAATTCTATCCTGACTGCATTTAAAACACTATTTTGCCACTTTGCCTGACTGTTACCGGCAGAAATATCGTTATTGGGATTCTCCGCCATGGATTGAGTGCAACGGCTGCACCTTTACAGCAGCAGCCCTTTTATCAAACAGGGAAAACGGGAAGGGATTCGCCTTTTTCAGACGACCTCAAGCCGGGAAGGTTGGGAAATAACCGTCCACGCCGTATTGCTTTAATACATTTTTCAGTTCGGGGATGCGGATTGCGGGATCGACCGCCATCGGCGGCATGGGCGGTTCTACGCCTTCTTCGTTTTGATTGCGCATCCAGTCCGCCATCGCAAAAATGCGGATAAGGACGGGCTCGGCGAGGTCTTTGCCGATTTCCAGTTCGTTCATGGCTTGGGCGAAGCAGGCGACCCATTCGTCGCGCACTTGCATATTCACGGCAAAGGGCATGTGCCGCGCGCGCAGCATGGGATGGCCGTATTTCTGCTCGAACAAGGGCGGGCCGCCGAGCCAGCCGCTAAAAAATTCGTAGAGTTTTTCGCGAATCAGCGTCATGTCTTCGCCGTGCATCTGGCGCAGTGCGCGGTATTGCGGCTCGAGTTCCATCAAGTCGTAAAAGCGGTCGGTCAGGTTGCGTACGCCTGCTGCGCCGCCGAATGCGTGATACATAGTGTTCTTTCTTTAAAGGTCGTCTGAAACGGGGATTTTAATGGACTGAGCCGCCTGCGTCATGCACGAGGTCGTCTGAAAACGCGGCTCGGGCAAAATCAAACCGGCAAACGGGTTTTCAGACGACCCCAAGGGCGTTATGATTCAATTATTAACAAAGATTCATAAACCGCCCGTCTGCAAAGCGGCAAACCATAGAGGAAACCCGACCCATGCACACCATCCGCGCCTTGCTCGTCCTGCTCGGCTGCCTTGCGCTCGGCGAAACCGCCGCCTACCTTACGGGCATCAAACTGCCCGGCAGCATCATCGGCATGGGTATTTTGTTTGTCATGCTTCAGGCGGGGTGGGTGAAAGCCGAGTGGTTGCAGCAGCTTACCGACGCGCTGATGGCAAACCTGACGCTTTTCCTTGTGCCGCCCTGTGTCGCCGTCATCAGCTATTTGGATTTGATTGCCGACAGTTGGCTGTCGATACTCGTCTCCGCCGCCGCCAGTACCGTGTGCGTCCTGTTGGTTACGGGCAAGGTGCATCAATGGATACGGGAGAAAATCTGATGGACGGCATCCTTTCCCTGTGGCAGCAGCCCAGTGTCCTGCTTTTCCTGACGCTGGCGGTTTACGCGCTGGCACTCATCCTCCGCGCGCGGACGGGCTACCTGCTGCTCAACCCTGTCTTAATCAGCACCGTTACCCTGATTGCCTACCTCAAAATCCTTGACATCGATTACGCCGTGTACCACGATGCCGCGCAGTTTATCGACTTCTGGCTCAAGCCCGCCGTCGTCGCGCTCGCCGTCCCGCTCTACCAAAACCGTCAAAAAATCTTCAGTCAGTGGCTGCCCGTCATCGTCTCGCAGCTCGCCGGCAGCGTGACCGGCATCATCACGGGCATGTATTTCGCCAAATGGCTGGGCGCGGAACGTGAAGTCGTCCTCTCGCTCGCCGCCAAATCCGTGACCAACCCCATCGCCATCGAAATCACCCGCACCATAGGCGGCATCCCCGCCATCACCGCCGCCACCGTCATCGTCGCCGGACTGGTCGGGCAGATAGCCGGTTATACCGTACTTAAAAACACAGTCGTCATGCCCTCGTCGGTCGGCATGTCGCTCGGCACCGCCTCACACGCCATGGGTATCGCCGCCTCGCTCGAGCGCAGCCGGCGCATGGCAGCATACGCAGGGCTGGGGCTGACCCTCAACGGCGTACTGACCGCCGCCATCGCCCCGATTATCATCCCCGTATTAGGATTCTGAACACTTTTCAGACGACCCCGATGAACCAAAAAGGTCGTCTGAAACCCAAACCCATAGCAACCTCAAACAAAGGAGCAGCAAAATGGCAGTCAACCTCACAGAAAAAACCGCAGACCAACTGCTGAACATCGACGGTATCCAACTCTTCACCGCCCGCGCAGGCATCAAACAAACCGACCGCGCCGACCTCACCCTGATGGTACTTTCCGGCGGCAATACCGTCGGTGCCGTGTTTACCACCAACCGCTTCTGCGCCGCCCCCGTCCACATCGCCAAATCACATCTCTTCGACGAAGACGGCGTGCGCGCCATCATCATCAACACCGGCAACGCCAACGCCGGTACAGGCGCGCAAGGCAGAATCGACGCCATCGAAACCTGCGCCGCCACCGCCGAACAAACCGGCTGTAAACCCTCCCAAGTCCTTCCCTTCTCCACAGGCGTCATCCTCGAGCCCCTGCCCGTCGGCAAAATCGTCGCCGCCCTGCCCAAAATGCAGCCCGCCGACTGGGCGGATGCCGCACGCGCCATCATGACCACCGACACCGTGCCCAAATCCGCCTCGCGCGAAGGCAGCGTCGGCGAAAAACACACCGTCCGCGCCACCGGCATCGCCAAAGGCTCCGGCATGATCCATCCCAACATGGCGACCATGCTCTCCTTCATCGCCACCGATGCCAAAGTTTCCCAACCCATCCTCCAACTGATGACCCAAGAAATCGCCGACGAAACCTTCAACACCATCACCGTTGACGGCGACACCAGCACCAACGACAGCTTCGTCATCATCGCCACCGGCAAAAACAGCCAAAGCGAAATCGACAACATCGCCGACCCGCGCTACAAACAGCTCAAAGACCTGCTCGGCAGCCTCGCTCTCGAACTCGCCCAAGCCATCGTCCGCGACGGCGAAGGCGCGACCAAATTCATCACCGTCCGCGTCGAAAACGCCAAAACCCGCGACGAAGCCCGCCAAGTCGCCTACGCCGTCGCCCACTCTCCGCTGGTCAAAACCGCCTTCTTCGCCTCCGACCCCAACCTAGGCAGACTGCTCGCCGCCATCGGCTACGCCGGCATCGCCGATTTGGACGCCGACATTCTCGAAATGTATCTGGACGACGTATTGGTTGCCGAAAACGGCGGCCGCGCCGCAAGCTACACCGAAGAACAAGGGCAGGCAGTAATGGCGAAAGACGAAATCACCGTCCGCATCAAACTCCACCGCGGACAAGCCTCCGCCACCGTCTATACCTGCGACCTGTCGCACGACTACGTCTCCATCAACGCAGACTACCGCTCGTAAGGACAGATTGTAAGTTTTGGGTTTTCAGACGACGTCTGAGGTCGTCTGAAAGTTTGAAACAATGGTTTGAAAACGGCAAAAAACGCGTGCGCGCATACCGCATACACCCTACACCTCGGTTTTAAAGTTTGTGCCGTCCGCAGGTAGGGTGAGTGGCGTAGCCACGCACGCGGTTAGTAGAGATTCAGGCTACGGCTTACTGCGCCACATCAATGGAAATATGATCGAAAAGAAAGATATTTCCAACAGTGTTCAACTGGTAGCGTGGGTTATGCCCGCGAAAATATAAAAGGTCGTCTGAAACCTGTACGCAGGCTTTCAGACGACCTTTGCTTTTCCAAAAAACAACCCGTGGGCAAAGCCCACGCTACGGTTGGCTTTCAACCTGTGCCACAGGCTTTTCCCACAAAAAACAGCCCATCAATTAAACAAAAATTCCCCCATGCCGTCATTCCCGCGCAGGCGGGAATCCACTTTTGAATCTCGGCAACTATTTTACAAACATTGAATCTCAGGCTTACAGCGTAGCGTGGGTTTTGCCCACGGATAGAGATAGCGAAACATCCTTTAGAGCAGGCTCTATGTTTTCACTACCGCCTACAAAGACAAGGTTTTCAGACGACCTTTTGTGATGCAAATAACGCGGTTATCTTTACACCGGCGCGTCATCAAACCCTGTCCGTGGGCAAAGCCCACGCTACGGCCGGCTGTTTTGCAAACACCCGTTGCATAGGGCTTCCAGTGGATTCCCGCCTGCGCAGGAATGACAGAATGTAATCTTTATCATCATCTTAGCGCGTGCCTCGTCCCCAAAACGCCTCCGCTGAAAAAATGCAAAAAAGTCGTCTGAAACCCTATTCCCAAGTTTCAGACGACCTTTGTTCCAATCAACCCTACAACACAGCCGCCGCTTTCTTCAATACCTGCCAGGCATATGCCTTCAGGCGCGGTTGGCGCAGCAGGCGGGCGGGGTGCGGGATGGTGAAATACGGTATGCCGCCGCACAATTCGTCCATGACCGCCATCATTTCTTTTTGTTCGAAAACCTGCCCTAAAAACAATACCGCACGGGCCTGGGACGATTCCAATTCATGCTTCAGTGTAGGCAATTCGGCGTGGATTTGCGCTTCCGAGGGATGCGGGCTGAACACGGGGGCGGCTTTCACCCAACTGGTTTTGTGCGCCTGCTGCGGGCTGAGGCGGATGGCGGCGAGCATATTGTCCAGCAGGACGCCGGTTTCGCCGTGAAACAATTCGCCGTGCAGCGTATCTTCGGTCGAAGGGCAGATGCTGACCACCATCAGGTGCGCAGTTTTGACTGTGGCGGACAGGCGCGGGAGGTCGTCTGAATGGTGCGGAGCGGCAGGCAAATCTGCCGTGTTTTGGATGCTGCGGGCTTGTTTGTCCGCAGGCGTTTCCTGTTTGGGTTTCGCCTCGGGCTGACGGGCCGCTTCGACAGCCACGGTTTGCAGGGATGGCATTTCGCGCTCGGGTACGTCCTGTTGGCTTCCGATGTGTACGGCTGCCATTGCTGACAGACGCGCCTGATGCGCCCCTGCCGACAGGGTGCGTTCCTGACGTGGGATGGTCGTCTGAACCGGCGCTGCCGCGGGTTTGGGCATACCGGTTTTGGGCGCGGCAAAAGCAGCGGGAACGGTTTTTGCACCGCGCTTGAGCCACATCGGCCCCAGTCCCAAGGCTTCGTGCAAATGGAGGTAACGGCTGCTTAACATGGTTTTTCCATCAAAATTGCGTCTTCATATCCGCCCTCGGGCAGGGGGTAATAATTTTTCCGCCGGCCTGTTTCGATAAAACCGTATTTGCGGTAGAGGCCGATGGCGGCGGCATTGCCTGCGCGGACTTCCAACAACAGGCGAGATACGCCTTGGCTTGAGGTCGTCTGAAACCAATATGCCAAAAGTTTTGAGGCGATGCCTTGGCGGCGGTACACCGGGGCGGCGGCAATCAGGTGCAACTCGGACTCGCCGCAGATTTCGCGCCAGACGGCAAAACCGCAGATTTCGCCTCCGCGTTCGCAGACGCAAACGGTATCTACAGGATTTGCCACCGCTTCGAGAAACTGCCGTTCCGACCAAGGCGAGGGATTGCCCGCCGCATCGATTGCGGTCAGGGCGGCACAGTCATCAGAGCTTGCCCGGCGGATGTTCATGGTTTCGCCTTCCTTTGCGCCTGCTCTTTCGCCGTCAGGGCGATCTTGTCGCGGACGTATAACAATTCGGCATGAGCCGCGTCTGCCGCCGGATAACGCCCGCTCAGTGCCAGCTCGAGAAAATCGGCGGCAGTCGGCATGGACGGTATGCCGTCGAAAGGCAGCTTGTCAGCCAAAGCAAAGGCGTTGCCCACACCCGCTCCGAAGGTTTGCCCTTGCGGCAAAACGATTTCCGAAGCCTTGCCGACATGATAATCGCCCAAACGCGTATGGGATTGCGTATCAAACCACGCATAAAACACTTCGCCCATACGCGCATCGGTCGCCGCCAATACGCAAGGGCAGTCGGGAACCAAATAAGCCGCCGCGTCCAGACTCGGCACGCCGATAACGGGCGTGTCGAAAGGGGTTGCCAAACCCTGCACGACACCCGCCCCGATACGCAATCCGGTGAACGCGCCCGGCCCTTGCGCATAAACGATGCCACCCAAATCCGACGCGCCTATGCCCGCCTGTTCGAACAACACGCGAATCTGCGGCAGGATGAGTTCTGACTGGCGCGTACCGACGTTTTCATGATACAGGCGCACCTCTCCGTCCGCACGCAAAGCGAGTGAAAGAAAAGACGTACCGGTATCGACGGCAAGGATGGGACGTGAAGTATCAATGAGCATGGAATCTGTCCGTAATGTGTTGAAACGGCATTATAACATTGCCCGCAGAAGCAGTTGCTTGGTATAGTTTGTCCGTTTTCAGACGACCTTTCCCCAAAGGTCGTCTGAAAACCCTGCCGCAACGCAGTTAAAACGGACACGGCAAGTCCCGCCCAAACCGATTTCCATCAACCCGCTCCAATCCCAAAACCATGACGGCAACCCTACCAACAGACTACATCGGACGCTTCGCCCCCAGCCCCACCGGCCTGCTCCACATCGGCTCGCTGCTGACCGCGCTTGCATCCTACGCCGATGCACGCGCAAACCGGGGCAAATGGCTGGTCCGCATGGAAGATCTCGACCCGCCACGCGAAATGCCCGGTGCCGCCGCGCATATCCTGCACACGCTCGAAGCCTTCGGTTTCGAATGGGACGGCGAAGTCGTTTGGCAGAGCCGCCGCCATTCGCTGTACAGGGACGCCTTGGGTCGTCTGAAAGAAAAAGGCCTGCTCTATCCCTGTTATTGCAGCCGCAAAGACTGGCAGGCGGCCGCCGCCCAAGGTGCCGACGGATTCGTTTACAACGGACGCTGCCGCCGCCCCGAAGACCGCCCGCACACCGACAAACCGCCCGCATGGCGCATCCGCGTCAACGACGAAACCATCGGTTTTGACGACGGTATAGTCGGACATTACGCCCAAAACCTCGCCCGCGACATCGGCGACTTCGTCCTCTTGCGTGCCGACGGATTTTGGGCGTACCAGCTTGCCGTCGTCGCCGACGATGCCGACCAAGGCATCACACACATCGTGCGCGGGCAAGACCTGCTCGTTTCTACCCCGCGCCAAATCTACCTGCAACGCTGCCTCGGCTTCGCTACTCCGCATTACGCCCATCTCCCGCTTTTGGTCAACAAACACGGGCAGAAATGGTCAAAGCAGACGCTTGCCCCCGCCTTGGACGAAAACCATAAAGAACAATTACTCCGCCAAGTCCTGCAATACCTCAACCTTCCGCCCGCACCCGAAGTTTCCCGCCCGCAGGCACTTTTATCTTGGGCGATAGAACACTGGCAGCCGCATAAAATACCGATACATGATATAGTTACGGAGTAGATTGGCGAGATTGCAACAAATTACTCGAGATATTATTCGAATGTAATTATTTTTTTACATAACACGCACATTAATACTTCATATTTACTATAATCGCCGTAACCAAATGCATAACGGGAAGACGGCCATCCGTGCCGACTTTTCACCCGACAGTCAAACTTAAAAATAACAAAAGAAAATCATTATGTTAAGTGTCATTATTGTTGAAGACGAAGTGCTCGCCGCAGAACGCCTGCGCATCTTGCTGGAAGAGTGCAACGTCGTCATCCTCAACGTATTCCACCACGCTCAGCCCGCTTTGGACTGGTTGAGTATGCACGAAGTCGATATCGTATTTGCCGACATCGGACTGCCCGAAATTACCGGACTCGAGCTGGTCGAACGCATCAAGCGTGTCGCCAAACGCCAGCCCGAAATCATCTTCACCACCGCCTACGAAGAACATGCCTTGCGCGCCTTCGAACTGGCGGCAGCCGACTACCTGCTCAAACCCATCCGCTCAACCCGCCTACAGGCGGCATTGGACCGGGTCAGCGAAAAATACCGCGAAAAAGCCGACGACTTTACCCATTTCCAAGTCTTCAGCCGCGACCGCATGATCGAAATCCCGTGGCAGCAGGCGCGTTATCTGATGGCGGAACACAAAACCGTCTTTCTGGTTACCGGCGACAGACAAAGCTACGAACTGCCCAAAACCTTGGTCTACTGGGAAGAATTGTTGGGCGAAAAAATCATCCGTCTCCACCGCAACGCCCTCGCCTTCCGCCACACATTAGACTACCTGATACGGTTGGACGACGACGATGACAGCGATTCCGCCTGGGGCGCGCAGATATTGGACATCCCCAAACCCCTGCCCGTCAGCCGCCGCCAGCTTTCCGCCATCCGCAAAATCCTCAAAAGCAAGGTGTAGATTTGCCGATAAAGCCCGAACCCTGCCTTTCATGCGCAGGGTTTTGTTTTTCGGGTTCAACCTGCTGTTCATCAGGTGCATTAAAGTAAAAAAAATCGCAAGCCAAAATGAAAACAGGACATTTGTCAGCCACCTTTGCCGACTGCGCAGGAATGACGGCATTATCAGATCATCCTTTAGGACTTGGCGACAAATAATCGCCGCCCGTCATCGAATCCCACGCTAGTCAGGGAATAGGAAAAGTTCGCCTCTTCGGCAAACAAGGTCGTCTGAAAACAAACGCCGCAGGTTGTGTTCAACCTGAAGCCGTTTTCAGACGACCTTTTGTCTGGTTTGGAAAGCCAGCGTATTATAGTGGATTAACTTTAACCCAGTACGGCGTTGCCTCGCCTTAGCTCAAAG